>JAKVBZ010000259.1 GCA_022448645.1 Pirellulaceae bacterium | reverse complement strand
TTGATAATCAAATGATCGGGACCAGCCCCGCTGCCACTAGTTTTGTGCATTACGGAACCCGCGAATTCCGGATTGAAAAGGATGGATATCGCACCGAAGTGATTCGCCGAAAGATCAAGCCACCTTGGTACGAGTGGCCGGGCATCGATTTTTTCTCAGAAACATTGTGGCCCGGCGAACTCCGTGATGAGCGTATCATAGACGTGCAACTTGCACCGAAAGAACTTGAACCAGCAGAAGATTTGATGAGTCGCGCTGATACACTGCGTAATCAGTCCAAAGCTGGAATCATCACCGCACCTCCTTGATCTCTTGACCATGTTTTATTCGAAAACGAGCGTTTTCCTCGCGCCCGTTTTGATTTTGAGTTTTTTTGGGGCCTCCTTAGTTGGCTTGAATTGCCTCGCCTTCCGTGATGTGGCATTTTTCTATACACCGCTTTACGACTACGTCGCTGAGCGTTGTAGTGAGGCGTGGCTGCCGCTTTGGAATCCTCTTGATCAGACTGGGATGCCTCTGGTCGGCGAAACCACATCAGCGGTTTTGTATCCGCTGCGTTACCTGATCTTTTCTCTGCCGATCACGACCGAGTCAGCCATGGCTTGGTACGTGGCAACACATTTGATCATCGCATCTGTGTCGGCAAGATTATTGGCTCATTGGGCCGGTTGCCGACCTTTGGGTGTTGTGATCGCGTCCTTGTTGTATCCGATGTCAGGTTCCGTTCTTTTCTTGTACACCAATCCGCCGTTTTTGGTCGGGGCCGCGTGGTTACCCATTGCTTTAGGAGCAATGTTGTTTGGTGAGATAGGCAGACGTCGTTTACGAATCATGGTCGCGGGCACAGCGATGGCCATGATGATTCTGGGTGGTGATCCGCAGTCTGCATTACATGTGATGCTTGTCGTTTCTTCAATTGGTCTAGTCCGTCTAGCTAAGCGAGCTCCGGACCGAGTCGATGGGGTGTTGTTGTTGGGTGTCCCCATGCTTGCCGCTATCCTGTCGGCACCTCAACTGGCGGCGTCAATAAGTTGGAGCCAGCAGAGTGAACGGTTACAACAGGTCGTGAGTGAATCGTGGCTTGAACCACCGCGGTCCGGTGGAATGCGTTCACAGGCATTTCATTATTCCTTGCCGCCATGGCATCTTGCTGAGGTGGTGACTCCTAATGCGTTTGGGTCCTTTATACCGATCAACCAAAGATACAGTCGGTTGTGGCCCGGTGACGGACGGGCCTGGACGCCTTCGATTTACATGGGGGTGGTGACATTCCTTGCCTTGTGGATTCGATTGCGTTTTCGGCAAGAGCGTTTTCGTGGACCATGGCAGGGGCTCTGTTGGATGGCCTTCTTGTTAACGCTTGGACATTTTGGCTTGGTCTGGCTGGTCCAGTCGGGAACAGGACGTTTGTTGAATTACGATAGCGCCATCGGCGGACCGTATTGGTTTCTGTATCAGTGTCTTCCCGGTTATGATTCATTTCGTTATCCAACCAAGTGGTTGCCGTTCTTCGCCCTAGCCGCGACTATGGTAACGGCTCAAATATTCGATCGTCTCTATGATGATAGGCATCCAGACTTTGCATCCCGCGTTGCGGCTTCAGCTTTGTGGCTCGCGGTTGTGACGCTGTGCGTTACAGTCGGAGTTCAACTTTACCGATGGCTCTTTTTTGATGACTTGCGTGTGATGCAAGGATCTAGCGATTCGTGGTGGGGTCCAATGAATGTGTTTGGAGGGTTGTCGCAATTGACGACTTCTCTTTACCACACCCTGATTGGACTAATAGCCATTTCACTGATCCTGAGATTTTTAGCTCGAAGCAGGGATAAACGCAGTCGTTGGTCGATGGCCGTGATCGTAGTCGTTTGTTTGGATCTCGGAATCAGTGGCCGTGGTATTGTTCACCAGGTTTCCAAAGCGGATGTCAATGAAGCGGTGCTTGCTTTGGAGCAACCCGCAAGAACCGAACAGAATCGATGGATGCGAACTAGGTCAGGATCTGGTTGGCCGATTGTGTGGAGTCAACGCAGCAGTGATGATCGCCTGCTAGAGGTGGAAGCCAGCAGTCGAGTGGCATGGTTCGGTCGTTGGCATCTTGCTGCTCGGGTTCATATGCTGAACAACATGGTTTCCATTCGTAGCCGGAATTTTGCTGTGTTTTGGCATGCGATCAATCAATTGACTTCTGGTTTGGAAGTGGAGGAGCAAATCCGTTTGTGGCGGTCTCTGCGGCGGTGGTTAGCGATCGATGGCTTCCTTCATGCCTCCGATCGCGCTGTTGTGATCGATTCGCAAGGTCGGGATTTGCACTTGGTCGATTTATCCTCGCGTTCTGTTAAGCAAACTGGTGGTCTAAATGCTTATCAGTCCTGGGAGTACACTTCCCAGCGTTTAACCCCGGCCGTTCTAGTTGAGCGATTTCAGCAGGCAGGATTTCTTATCGATGAAAACGGTCAGTGTGATCCAAATCGGCAAATTCCAGTGGTTCAGTTATTGGATGATTCCCAAGCCACGGTAATTGACAACAACAGGGATTCCGATCTTGATTTAGAAGTGTTTTGGAAGCAGAAGCGATTACAGCAACAGCCGGGTTCGGTAGTCCACCAGGTGCAGGTTAGAACGCCATTGTTAATCACACGACCCACCATTCAGGATGGCAATTGGTACGCACGTTTTATCTCGGTTAAACCGGATGCAGGATTTTCCGAATTCGACCGCAGATCATGGCAGGCAGTGAAGGTACACCCTGTTGACGGAATCACGCAGGGAGTGATTTTGCCGAGCGGTCACTGGTGGGTCGAATTTTACTATCAACCCCACTGGTTAACTCTGTCGCTTATCACGTTTGCAATTAGTTGGTTTGCCACGATCATCTGCTTTATCATACGCCGAAAAGATCTTGTGGCCATCTTCCCTGACGCTCTAATTCCAGCAGAAGATGCTTCGTACTGATGCCACCTTTGCCGCTGTAGCCTCGAAGATTGCCTGTAGTGGAAACAACCCGATGGCATGGGATCACTAACAGAATCCGATTTCGTGACATTGCTGC
>JAKVBZ010000258.1 GCA_022448645.1 Pirellulaceae bacterium | reverse complement strand
CGAAGTCGGATGTTGATTCGCCTTATTACGGTCAGCGAACAAAGGAAGGATTTCGTTGGATTGCACGGGGGTTCTGGCAGCGTGAAGGACAGTTGCTTGCACTAGCTGCGTTGGACGAAGCGGCAGGGTTTTTTGGGCCGAGTCTGGAACTGCATGCCTTTAAATGGGATGACAATCGGTGGACGGATTTAGGTGTTGTGTTTGACAATGCGATCAACAATTTTCCACCACAACGTTTGCCAACCAACGTTTGGATGATGTCTCGTCGGACGCACGACTATCGACGTTTCGGAGTTCACTTTCTCATCGGCGGGAACGAACAGTTCGACCGATGGCAGTCTTTTCCCGTGCTTGGTTCGACGGATGGGCTGGCCGCCGAAGAGCCTTATTGGTGGGTCCTGCCAGACGGTCATTTGATGGCATTGTTTCGTGATAACCTCCGTAGTGGATACCTTTTCCGGTCGTTCTCCACTGATCTAGGACGCACTTGGAGTAAGCCAATTCGGACAAATTTTCCCGACGCACGCTCGAAGTTCCACGGATTACGACTGAGCGATGGGCGCTACGTGTTGGCTTCAAATCCCAATCCACGTAAGCGCGATCCATTGGTGCTCTCGATCAGTGATGACGGTCGGACGTTTCATACAATGGCCTATTTGGTGGGCGGCAGACGCGTCGATTACCCCCATGTGTGGCAGCACAAGGATCACCTCCTGGTTGCCTTTTCTGGAGGTAAGCAGTCGATTGAAGTTTTAAAACTGAAAATTGCCGATCTCGATGAGATCCAAAATTGAGCGAATGCATCATGGGTGACCAGAGAATTTCAGTCGATGAACTGCGGTCGTTTGCGGTTGCCAGTCTCGAGGCGTCAGGGATCTCTGCCGATGACGCTCGGCTCGGTGCTGACGTTTTGATTTGGGCGAGTCTGCGTGGTGTGGACACGCATGGTATCCGCAATTTGAAGGCGTACTACGTCGATAGCGCTGGTGGCGTGGGACGACGGGACGGTGTCATCAAGCCGACAGCGACACTCGAACGATTGCAGGAAACAGATACGACCTTAGCTCTCGACGCGAATGGTGGGCTGGGGCTGGCCGTTGGCGTGAAGGCGATGCGAAGGGCGATCGACAAGGCGACCGAGCACGGTGTGGGAGTGGTTACTGTTCGGAATTCGACTCACTTCGGTGCGGCTGGCTATTACGCGCATATGGCAACCGAGCATGACATGATTGGCTTCGCGTCCACGGGATATCTGTTCCCTCTTGGCCAAACCAAGGCTGTTGTACCGTTTGGCGGCCTGGTGCCGATGTTGTCCACCAATCCGTTGGCGATGGCTTGTCCGTGCGAGTCGTTCCCGCCTTTCTTGTTGGATATGTCCACCTCGTTGGTTCCCGTGAATCGAATTGAAATGCTCGAAGAATTAGGAAAATCCATTCCACCCGGCTGGGCATTGAACGACGAACATCAGGCTGCGGTTGTTCCCCAAGACGCCAGGAAAGTGGAACCGCTTGGTGGAGCAACGAGCTACGGCGGCCATAAGGGCTATGGGCTTGGATTGGCGATCTGGATTCTGACCGGTCTGATGTCAGGGGCATGGCGGACTGAACCTAAAATGGATCGTGTCCTCGGTGACCGCGTGGGGACAAGTCACAATCATGCACAAGAGGGGATCGGCCATTGTTTTGCCGCCATTCGACTCGACTGTTTTCAAGACGTCCAGTCATTTAAGCGTGGCTTGGATGCCGTTGTCCGTACCATTACGGAATCTGCTCCCGCTGAGGGGCATGAGCAAGTTAAGATTCCTGGTCAACTGGAATATGAAACGGAGCTGCATCGTAGGCAGCATGGGATTCCACTCCCAGAATCAACGGTTCGGTCGTTAAATTCCCTTGCTAAGGAGTTTGATATTCCATTGCATTTTATGTAGGCATGCCGGTCTGTTGTCGCCGAGTTTCGGGGGCATGTAACGCACGGGTTTTGTTTGATATTTAGGTTTGATTCAACGGCGCGTTACAATCGTGGAATTCAGGTTTCGAGCCAAGTGAGAAGTAAGTCTGTTAGTTCTGAGCTGATCGTCGCTGTTTTTTGCACGACGAATGCCAGTCAACGAAAGGAATGTCGAGTTTTGGAAACTGGCTTCGGAATTGACATTGGCGGTTCTGGAATCAAGGGCGCGCCCGTTGATTTGTCTACAGGGCAATTGTTGACGGAACGATGTCGAATCGCCACTCCACAGCCGGCGACTCCGTTGGCAGTCTCGGGAACAGTCGCGGAAATCGTCGAAATGTTTCAATGGAATGGGCCCATCGGTTGCACCATTCCTGCCGTTGTACAAAAAGGAGTCGTTCACAACGCCACGAATATCGATAAGACATGGATTGGTGTGAGTGCGGAAGAAATGCTAACGGAGCGTTTGAATCGTTCGGCGAAAGTGATCAACGACGCAGATGCTGCTGGACTGGCAGAAATGAAATTTGGAGCGGGAGCCGGTTATAGTGAAGGGAAGGTCGTTCTTATGCTTACGTTCGGCACTGGCATCGGAAGCACCTTGTTTGTTAATGGCCAGCAGGTTCCGAACATGGAGTTAGGGGATCTGGAGCTGGACGGTCATAATGCGGAGCAACACGCCGCTGGCCGTCTGCGCGAGGAAGATCTTGTTTCGTGGTCCGAATGGACGAGTCGCGTCGAGCGCTATCTGCAGCACGTCGAGAATCTCTTTTGGCCCGACTTAATCATCTTTGGGGGCGGCATTAGCAACTTGGCAAGCGAGTTTCTGCCACACATCAAGACGCGCACACTCATCGTACCTGCGAAGCTTCGCAATAATGCAGGGATCACGGGTGCGGCGCTCATCGCTCAAGCTTAGGCGGAACTAGTATCATTGGGCTGGGGTGTCGGCAAGAAATGGCAACAGACAGCGCTCCCTGCCGACGCGATTGCGAAGAAGACGAAGATTGAAGTCAGTGATTCGCGCGCCGTGAAATACCACATGGCTACGGCGACAATTGCACCTCCGCATCCCCAACTCATTCCCATCGTGATGGAACTTGCCACACGCTGGCTGTTT
>JAKVBZ010000257.1 GCA_022448645.1 Pirellulaceae bacterium | reverse complement strand
ACTGACTTCAATGCGTTGTCTGCCAATTTCGCGCCTGGCGGTTACGCTGCTTCAAGTCCTGGTCAGATTCCTGAACCTTCGGCCGTGGTGCTGGTTCTGATCGGTTTGAGTGGCCTCATGGTCACCATGCAACGCAGCAGGAATTAGAGCATCGCCAAGTGACTCAAACCGGCGACTCTTTCCCAAAATTTTTCCACCTGCCGCTTCGGGCTCTCGAAGCGGCAGGTTTTTTTTCGCCTTGGGAGCGTACCATTCAATCTCCTGGCAGGACTGACGACATCCATGCCCGAATGACTCACTTTGCCGTAGGATGATCAAGCTTTTTCACTGAACGTGGAAGCCACAGTGATTGAGTGCCAGGTTCGGGTTTCAGAACCGTTGGGCAACGGAGTGTTCTGAAGACGAAAATCTGACACTTCCATGGAACCACTCAAAGGATCGCTCCAACGGTTCACAAACATGACCAGTTAAAGCTCTAAAAGGTTTCGTTCTCTGCCATTTGTAGCGCCCTGCGGATGGCCTTTTCCACATCCTCGATTCTGCGGGCTTCATGCACCGCAACGATGTTTAATTTGTCGCAGAGCTCGAACACCTTGCGAGCGCTTTGGCGATAGTCCGCCTTGTCTTCGTCGGTCATGCCTTCGGGTGTCTGCCCCAGCCAGGTGACACCCAGACTCATACGATAGGCTACCAGCGAAGCCTTCTCGATGCGGGCCTTCAGTTCCGGGGTATCCGCCAGCGCCAAAGCTTTGTTGAACAAATCGATGCCGTGCCAGCCGAGTCCCTGAGAATATCCGTACCCCTCAAAGATATTGGGACCATTGCAGTTGGGATGATTACTGGCCCGACGCAATTCGTTGTCGGCAAGCCTGAGGAAATCAGCAACAGGCCCCGCCGCCTTGCCGTAGTACAGATCCACAAACTCTGTGATCACGTCAAACGTATCGACGCGCGGGTCCCAGAGTAGCTTAGCAAAAACATACTGGACCAGTTCAGCAAAGATGATCGGGTCGCCCTGAATGAAGAAGCTCTTACCGTTGTGGGCGACCAGGGTGCGCACATGCGGTCCGGCCATCCGCAGCACCAGTGGCGGTGCAAAGAAATCAGTAAAGCTACCCATGCCGTAGTACCAGTACATCATCCCCTTAGAGATCTCTCCCCAGGTGCGCAGATCTTGGCTGTACTTCATGTTGATCGGACAGGAGATCGAGCCGAACGGATGGATCTGACACGCATTGTAAGTGGCGTATTGAACCCGGACATTCGATTCCATTTGCATGTTCAGCGGAGGCCGGGCAGAAGGGGCGTAGGCGTAGGTAGCGATGGTCACATCCGGACGCACCTTTGCCACCTCTCGGGCCACATGATTGACTGCCAGGAACATCGGTACGCCCCAGCTCTCTCCACCGGCTTCTTTAGGGTCGCGACCGTCTTGCTTGATCAGCTCCTGGCACCGCTCGCAATAGCACAGACTTGCGTCCATTTGAGCCATGGCGATCTGCGAGTTAGGGCCGTAATCTTTCAGGACAGCCAGCACTCTTTCGGTCATGCGTTGGACGACATAAGGATGGGAAAAGCACGGTTGGGTACTGGCTGGCCGCTTGCCGTCCCTGCCAAGAGCAAAATACTCGGGGTGATCTTTCTGCGAGAAGCCTGTCCAGGCCGTCATGTTGTGCAAGATCAGGCCCTTGCGGTTATGGCCACCGACCTTCTTCCGCCACTCGCCGGAAGGGTTCCCATCGCCGGACCAGCGTCCGTTGGTCCGTAGACGTGCCGCAAATTGACCGGTCTTGTCCTGCAAATCACGAAAGCCGACGAACCGACAGTCGATCGGTGAATGGTATGAATAATCCATTGGCTCCAGTTGCCCGCGCCGCAAGTCCTCATCGCCAGAGAGGTACTGAGGCACGTGTGTATAATCTTTCGCGAGAAAACGCATTCCCATGCCATCTTCAAGAAACTGGTAGACGCCAAAGAGCACACCACGTGGCTGGCCGCCCACAATCGCAAGATTGTCTAGATCAATGACGATCCGCAATTCTTCTTCCGCATACTCACGGTCCAAGGCATGAGCGAGTTGGCTCGTCTTCAGTGAATCGCTGGCACCGATAAATATGTTTTTCGTCTCAGACGCGCTGTCGGAGCGGATCTGAAGTCGATGACCAGTCGCCTGGGCGAAGAAGTCGCGAAACTCCTCGGCAGCATACCTCTCGCTTTCGATCGCCGTCTCTGACACGACGATCGACCAGTCTGCCATCGTTCGCACGTCTAACTTTTTAGGCGGAGCGGCCATCGAGTTGGCTTGGTAACCGTAGATAACAACCATCAGCGCCAACGCAACCCAGTGCTTTTGAAACATGAACTTGATCCTCACATGGGGTTTAATCAATAGCTTCATAGATGGGATCCGCCCCCAAAGACGAAACTGGAATGGAAGACAGTATCTTACCTTTTTTAATCTTTTGGTCCAGAAAGCTGGACCAAAAGGCCAGATCACACAGGTCGGCTAGTTCCTCCATCGAGATCATCAGGTACAGGCCTTGATAGACTGAGCCGAAGCCATGGCACAAACATCCACTCGTACGGAAAAACCACTTATCTCAAGGAATCCCATCCGTCCCCAAAAGATTTGTATGTGCCCCGTCTACTTATGTTATGATTTTCTCCTGGAAAGATCGTCTGTTTACCGATTCGGGTAAGGCCGGTCTGCGGTGACAAGCACGGCTAGTGCTTGCTCGCTTTCAGTTTGACAGGAGAGAACGGAGCTGTCCGACTTACTTGCTCCTGTTGGCGCGACGGACAAGTGAATCCCAACGCGGATGCCGTATCGGATCGTCATGTCAAGATTTGAAATCCTGTCCTGTGTTTTCGCCCTTCTGGTAGAGTCACTATGAGAATTCCATCGCACAATATTTTTGTAGGGACGAGGCTGTGGTCGTTGTTCCTACTGGTTGGAATGTCCTGTTCCCCGGGTCACGAAACTGCGTCCGCCGCCTCGCCACCGCTGGCCGAAGTCGGCGGCGTTCAACTGCTCAGCGCCTACTACATGCCGGACCCGCCGCCACCGCCCAACTCAAACGCCGTCGAGGGTGAGTTGAAGCCGCGACAATTCGGCAAGATCTTTGCACCGATGCA
>JAKVBZ010000256.1 GCA_022448645.1 Pirellulaceae bacterium | reverse complement strand
TGCTGTTTGCAGGTGGTATGGAAGCGGCGGTAGGGGCTTTTTTAATGCTGTCCTTAGGCGCGGTTGTGGGGGTTATTGTGGGCATCATCACCGCACGATTGTCCACGTCACGTCCTAGCCAGTAGTAGATCTGCGAATCGTCAGAATCAGTAAAACAACTCGTAAACCTGCGGATTGTCCGTTAGTCTCACGTCTCGATTTTAGGGAGCTGTTATATGAAATTCACCGGCACTGACAATTATGTAGCGACTGACGACCTCAGAATGGCCGTAGACGCGGCGGTCGCGCTACAGCGTCCTTTGCTGATTAAGGGCGAGCCCGGCACTGGCAAGACCATGCTGGCTGAAGAGGTTGCATCAGGTTTGGGAATGAGGCTAATCCAGTGGCACATCAAGTCAACCACGAAAGCCCAGCAGGGCTTGTATGAGTACGATGCTGTATCGCGGCTGCGTGATTCACAGCTGGGTGATCAGGGTGTCCACGACATCTCCAACTACATCAAGCGGGGAAAGCTCTGGGACGCATTTGACGCCGATGAGCAGGTGGTATTGCTCATTGACGAGGTCGACAAGGCGGACATCGAATTCCCCAATGACCTTCTCGTCGAGCTCGATCGAATGGAGTTTTTCGTCTACGAGACAGGCGAGACCATCAAGGCCAAGCATCGCCCCGTCATTATTATTACGTCCAACAATGAGAAAGAGCTTCCCGACGCCTTCTTGCGCCGTTGCTTCTTCCACTTCATTAATTTCCCCGATCGGGACACGATGCGCCAGATCATTGACGTGCACTATCCGTCCATTAAGCAAGATTTGGTGCAAGAGGCGCTTGAAGTTTTCTTTGAGCTCCGAGCGATTCCAGGTTTAAAGAAAAAGCCTTCAACGTCTGAGCTAATTGATTGGCTGAAGTTGTTGATGGCGGACGATATTCCAGATGAAGTACTGAAGAATCGCGATCAGAGCAAGGCAATTCCGCCTTTGTACGGTGCGTTGGTCAAGAACGAGCAAGATGTTCAATTGCTTGAGCGTCTCGCTTTCATGCATCGTAGAGAAAGCAGTCAGTAAGGAGTTAACCGATGCTCGTCAATTTTTTTCAGGGATTAAAAGACGGTGGCGTTCCGGTTACGCCCCGTGAGCTTTTGGATTTGCTCGCTGCGATGAACAAACAGCTCGTCTTTGGAAGTATTGACGACTTCTACAATCTCTCACGCGCCGTGATGGTGAAAGATGAGAAATACTACGATCGTTTTGATCGGGCGTTTGGCCTGCACTTTCGTGATCTTGAAGGTGTGGATGATGTTATTGAGGCGCTGATCCCCGACGACTGGTTACGCTCAGAGTTCGTGAAACAGCTCTCGGAAGAGGACAAAGCGAAAATCGAGTCGCTGGGGGGACTGGAGAAGCTGATCGACGAGTTCAAAAAGCGTCTAGAGGAGCAGGAGAAGCGTCACGAAGGCGGTAATAAGTGGGTTGGTACTGGCGGTACATCTCCGTTCGGCAACGACGGTTTTCATCCTGAAGGTATTCGCGTGGGCGGACAGGGTAAAAACAAGAAGGCGGTCAAAGTATGGGACCGCAGAGACTTTAAAAACCTCGATGACAGTGTCGAAATTGGCACTCGGAACATTAAAGTCGCGCTTCGTCGACTGCGAAAGTTTGCACGCACCGGCTCGGCAGACGAGCTCGATCTTGATGATACGATCAGCTCCACAGCGAAAAATGCTGGGCTGCTCGATATCAAGATGGTTCCAGAGCGGCACAACGCTGTGAAGGTCCTCCTGTTCCTTGACGTAGGTGGATCCATGGATCCCCATGTAAAGGTATGCGAAGAGCTGTTCTCTGCGGCCAGAAGCGAGTTCAAGCACCTCAAGCACTTCTACTTCCATAACTTTCTCTACGACAACGTCTGGGAAAACAACATCCGGCGTCACAATCAGCGAACACCGTTGCATGATGTGATGCATAAATTCGGCCACGACTACAAAGTGGTGATCGTCGGAGACGCCTCCATGTCGCCTTATGAAATCGTTCAGCCGGGCGGCAGTGTGGAGCACTGGAACGAAGAGCCAGGTGCCGTTTGGTTGGAGCGTCTGCGCTCGACCTATGAGAAGTGCGTCTGGCTGAATCCCGTACCTGAGGACGAGTGGCAATACACTCAGTCCATTTCCATTGCCAATCAGCTCATGGAAGAGAAGATGTATCCCTTAACCTTAGGCGGTTTAGAGGATGCGATGGGTTTCCTCGCCAAATAACTGTGGTTCCACATACGCCAGACATTGGCTAGACTCAGAGGTATAACAACTAAAACTCTGAGGATTTGATATGTCTTATAAGAAAGTTATGGCAAGTCTAGTGGCGGCGGCGGTTGTGTCGGCGTGCGGAGATTCTGATACCCCCGTGGAAACGCAAGTGGAAGCGTCAAGCGCTGTTGCGGCAGTGGACACACAGCGCATCATGAACGCAGCGGAAGAGCCCGAGATGTGGCTTACCTACGGCGGCTCTTACGATGAGACTCGACACTCGTCACTCGCCTCGATCAATGGCGATACCGTTCAAAACTTGGGTGTGGACTGGGTTTACACCATGGATAAGCCACGCGGTGCCGAAGCGACGCCTATTGTTGTGGACGGCGTCATGTACGTGACCGGATCCTGGTCTGTTGTGTATGCGGTTGACGCGCGGACGGGCGAAGAGCTCTGGACTTATGATCCTAAGGTGTCGGGCGAAGACGCGGTTAAAGGATGTTGCGACGTCGTTAACCGTGGAGTAGCCGTGCACAACGGCAAGGTCTTTGTTGGTGTGTTTGATGGACGTTTAGAGGCGCTGGATGCGGCCACCGGAGAGGTTCTTTGGAGCAACGTCACCGTTGATCAGTCAAAGCCCTACACCATCACGGGCGCCCCGCGGGTCTTCAAAAATAAAGTGATTATAGGGAATGGAGGGGCTGAGCTGGGTGTTCGCGGGTATGTGACTGCCTATAACGTTGATACCGGAGCAAAGGAATGGCGATTTTACACGGTACCAAACCCCAACAAACAGCCTGACGGTGCGGCTTCGGATGATATCTTCGCTGAGCTAGCGAACGATAGCTGGGGTGATACCGGTGCGTGGACCACAGACGGTGGTGGCGGCACTGTTTGGGATTCCATCGTATACGACACTGTGAACGATCAGG
>JAKVBZ010000255.1 GCA_022448645.1 Pirellulaceae bacterium | reverse complement strand
ACTTAGGGGCGATGACGCTGGAAGAGGCAAAAGAGAAACTTCTTGGCGAAATTGAAGCCCGGACGGTTCGGCAGTCGTTTAGCGGTTCAGCGGGGCTCGGAGACCGAGGAGCGACCAACGAATATTGATTTGAGTGGATTCGTAAGCCCATATATGACATGGGTTTGCGGTGTTTTTGCGGGGGCGGCCGGCCGGCCTGTGTCTGCGCAGAATCGCTAGGCGTGTGAAATCAAGCGACCGCAATTTCAGTATTTCCGGCAGAAGTTGACCGGTGAATCTAGTTGACGTGGTACCGTTTGAATGCAAATACTTTGCGGAAGTGTTGTTCGCCTTCGGGCGGTTGTTTTTCAGTTTGTTGATTAGGAAAGGGTTGCAAAAATCGATCGCAAGTTTGTCAGGATCAATGATCAGATCCGAGTTTCTCCGATCCGCGTCATTGCAGCGGATGGTGCTCAGTTAGGAATTATCCCCACCGAGGAAGCTTTGGGGATTGCTCAAGAATCCGACCTGGATTTGGTGGAGGTGGCTCCCAACGAATCTCCTCCTGTTTGCCGTGTAATGGATTATGGCAAATACAAATACCAGCAACGTAAGAAGCACGCCTCGGGAAAAGTTCATCACACCAAAACCAAGGAAATCAGGCTGCGCCCCAAAACTGGGCAGCACGATATTGAATTCAAGGTTAAGCAGGCTCGATCTTTTCTCGCGAGCAAGGACAAGGTGCAAGTCTCCGTTGTCTTCCGTGGCCGGGAGATTGTCCATGTGGATGAAGGTCGCCGCGTGATCCAAGATGTGATTGACGGTCTCATGGATTGTGGAAAGCTGGAAGTTCCACCGTCCCAACAAGGCCGACGTATCGTTGCAACGATCGCGCCCAAGTAGGTAGCTTTGTCTGAGCGAGCTTTGTGCGAGTGCGCTATGTGTCTGCGCTATGTGTCTGCGCTATGTGTCTGCGCTATGTGTCTGCGCAATTGGACCAGTGAACTCTGGGATCTTGTCTCTGCTGGTCGATGGACCTCAGCGAAGTGCCTCTCGCCGTGATCGACTCCAGCCCCGTCGAGGAGTTACGAAAAGAACTCTCATCGACTTCTAGTCGATTTTGATGAACCGTCGGTAGACGTCGATGGTTTGATCGGCCATCGTGCTGGCATCAAAGCGTTCCGTCAAAGCCTGTCTCCCCTGCCGGCGATGCTGTTGACGCTGTTCTTCGTCGCGCAGCAGATTGGCCAGCTGTTGAGCCAATTCGCGGGTGTCATCCGGTTTGCAAAGCAACCCACCGCCCGTATTGCTAAGGATTTCCGGAAACGCGCCATGGTGAGGTTGCACCACGGGAACGCCGGCGGCCAGCGCTTCCAGAACGAACAAGCCCTTGGGCTCGTGGTACGTCGTGGGGACCGACAAAAGGTCGAGTTGGCGTAGAAAGTCGAGCTTTTCCTCGCGATCGACGGTGCCGAAGTATTGATAGTCATCACCGAGTCCAGCCGCTTCCAGTCGCTGGAATTGTTCCTTGACGTAGGCGTCGTTTTGCTTGCCAAGCCAGCCGGCAATTCGTAATTGGACATCTTCAAATTCCGACTCTTCACGCAGCTTCAAGAAGGCGTCGACCAGCAGATGCAGCCCTTTCTCAGGTGCTAGTCGTGCCAGATACCCGATCGCCCGCTTCGTTTCTTGGGCTCGTTCGACCTCCGCAAAACCTTGCGTGTTAATACCTAACGGAACCTGAAACAGCTTTTCTTCGGGGATCTGGAAATAGTCTCGCATGAACTCACCGTAGAACTGGCTGAACACAATGAAACCATCGACATGTTCCACCAGATCCTGAGCGAGTTTAATGGCCTGGTTCCGATAGGACTCGGGCAGAGACTCCAAAAAGATATCGTCGCCTTGCAGTGTGATGATGACGGGAACGTTGAGTTCCTCTTTCAGGTGAGGGACGCATCCTGCGATCAAAAGATTACTCAAGTTGATGAGATCGGGACGATAGTCATCCTTCAGCCAACGCGTGAGCTTATGAACCTCTCTTGCTTGAAAACCTGCCTCGCCACGAAGCATGGATAACGTTAAATCGCCCAAATGTTCGGGGCGAGTCTCAATGTCACCGCTCGCCAGCCAACGGATGACGCTGGGGCGATCGAGTAACCGATCCAAAAAAGCGGGTAAGTATCGAAACAGCGGGATTCGTTGTTGCAGGTAAACGTTGATGCCACCAAAAAAAACATGGTCGAGGCTGACGTCGTGTTCGTCTGTGCGAATTGGCGTATAAGTCGGGATTAACGCAATGTCGACATCTTTGGTGAGCAACGCGGAGGCCAGAGTGTTGTCGTGAATGCAACTACCACAATACATGCCTGCCGCGCCGGCAGTGATGTAGGCGATTTTAGAGCGAGAGTCGTCATTCATGGCAAGCAACTGTTCGGAAGGGCTGGCGACGCAGGAACAACAAGACGGCCAACACGATGATCACAAAAAGGCCGCCCCAGCGAGTGACACCGGATTCGAAAATAATGCAACCGTTGAAAGCGATAAACAGGATGTAGCCGTTCACCAAGAATGATAGCCAGGTCGGGCGGCTTGAGTAGCCGTTTGGCCGACTCCACCACCAGACGACATCCACAATCCAAAGCACCAAAAACAGATAACTAAAATAGATGCCCTCACCGAACTCCCAACCCAGTAGCTCTCGCGTCTGACGGGCGGTGTCTTCCACCGCGTGTTGATTACTCCAGCCATGTGCAAACTCAAAGGCCGCAATGAAATGGGCCACAAATGCCACGCAGCCGGCCGTCCAGAAAAAACGCAACAACGATGAACGATTCTCTCCCGGACGTCGTGTCACGCTCAGAATCAGATACGCTGCATAGCAGAGCATCGAGATTCGAATCGTCCATTGAATCCAAAGTTCACCAGGCATCACGTGCTCACGTTCTCCTGTGAGTTTGATCTTCCAAAGCCGGCAACCTCTGCCGACCTCCTGAATTCTACGCGAATTGAGGGGGGCATTGAGGGGGCTGAGTGCTGAGCTGTAACTTATTCGGCTGCTGTAACTTATTCGGCTGTAAGGGCTTAAGTCTCTGTTTTAGCCTTCTCGCCTTTTGCTTCTAGCTCACCTAGCTGAATCGCCGAAAAAAGCATAGACTGATGAGCTTCCAATGAGTCCATAATCCGTAACTGGGACAGTGCAATGCC
>JAKVBZ010000254.1 GCA_022448645.1 Pirellulaceae bacterium | reverse complement strand
GACCCCTACTCCAGCCATGGTCAGGACGGACTGGTTCGCGACGGCTACGTCGTGAATGACGAGACGATTGAAGTGCTGATCCAGCAATCCATCGTGCAGGCTCAGGCAGGATGTGACGTGATCGCGCCCTCTGACATGATGGACGGTCGCATTGGAGCAATCCGTCGTGGTTTAGACGAGGCCGGCTACGAGAATGTGCAGCTCATGTCGTACGCCGCGAAGTATGCGTCGGCCTTTTACGGTCCTTTTCGCGATGCTGTCGGTTCGTCCGGCAATTTGGGCAGCGGCGACAAGAAAACCTACCAGATGGATCCGGCCAACACGGACGAAGCGCTACGCGAGGTTGCTCTCGACCTGGAAGAAGGCGCCGATATGGTGATGGTGAAGCCGGGTATGCCCTACCTGGATATTGTCCGTCGAGTCAAAGACGCCTTCGCCGCGCCAACATTCGCCTACCAGGTGAGTGGTGAGTATGCCATGATCCAAGCAGCTGCCGCCAACGGCTGGTTAGACGGCGAACGAACAATGCTGGAAAGTCTAATGGCTTTCAAAAGAGCAGGCGCTGATGGTATACTGACGTACTTCGCGGTCGAAGCGGCAAAACAGCTCTAGCCTTGTCGTTCATACGCCCAAATTGTGGGCGGGTCTCTGAAGCCCCTCCAATCTGGATCCAAAGGGCAGGTGACGCAGTCGACCGAACACAACGAGAAGATAAAAGGCACATTGCGTTGGAAGACTTAACGATCGAAGAATTGTACGAGGAATTTGAGGACTTGCCCGACTGGGACGAGCGCTGCGATTACTTGATCGACCTGGGCTTTAACCTGCCTAAGTTGCCTGATGAAGCCAAAATTGAGGACAACAGAGTTCATGGCTGCCAGAGCAACGTCTGGTTAGTCGCCAATGTTAAGGACTCCGACCCGCCGGTCGTCGAATTCCTTGCTAACAGCGATGCCGTTATCGTGAACGGACTGATTGCGGTTGTCATCGCTCTGTATTCAGGCAAGACTCCGCAAGAGATCATTTCGGTCGATGCCAAAGAGGCCTTTGGAAAGCTCGGACTGGAACGCTACCTCAGCTCCCAACGTCGTAACGGGCTGTACGGCATGGTGGATCGTGTGCGGCAATTGGCCATCCAGGCAGAAGCGGGATCTTGATTGACATCGGGGCCGTTCACCGAGACGAGGCGATTCTACAGAAGCCCACGCCCGAAGATTTCCCCGCTCCCATCGATCTGCTGATCATTCTTTCTTCAGCTTGCCATGATCCTTCTCGATCAGATTTGATCGATTCGTAATGGATGTGGCGTTCAAAGCACAACAAACTCGGGACTTTCTGAATCGGAATGCATTATTGTGAGAAAGCGGGCCTCAGCTTTTGTATAATTTTTTCCGTTACAAAATCGTTTTGTGTTTTTGTTCACCTGCTCGGCCGAGATCAGCTTCTGGGTCAGAGCTAACTCAAAAACTGGTCGCGGCCAAAAGAGACACGGCAGCGGCGCACTCGAGATGGTTGCGAACACGACGGATGCAGGGAATGGAGCCTTAGCGGACAGAGGGCATTACCGTAACTCCAGGTAACACCAGCCTAACTCAGGCTGAGTTGTGTGGAGTTCTCGTGTCGATCGATTGGACCCTACTATTTGGCTTGTGGAGAAAACAATGCGTCGTACCAGCAAAACAACATCCCGCAAAACAACATTTGCAATTGGCCGTGTGCGAAATCTGTTAATCACAGGTTTGCTACTTGCCATGGTCTTCTGCGCTTCTACGACGAATTTACGCGCAGGTGAAGCCGAGGATTTCTACGATTTTTACACCTTCTATCAGGGCAAGTGGGCCATTGAGGAGGAGACCGAAGGAAAGAAGGAGACTTACACAGGAAACTGTTTTGGGAGTGAAGGCGGTTGTAATGTCTATGTCGGCAAAGGTGAGACCTCGGTTTGGGGTTATGATCCTAAAACCAAGCAGTGGACAGGTGTGGGACAATTGGACGATGGGGGGCGTTTCGTCATGGCGATCTCGCGTCCGCCGGGACCGAAGTTCAAGCCAGGAATGACGTTTACATTCACGGGCACCATTTGGCATGCTGACGGTTCAATACACTACGTCACGAACGTTTCGACGTGTGTTGATGAGAACACCACACGAGGTGTCATAACCGGCACCGACCAAGATGGAAAACCAATCCCAAAAGTCACTAAGACCTTTAAGAGAATGGAATCTTAGTGCGAGCAATAAGGATGGCGTAAATTTCGGAGCGCTGCCAAAGACGATGTAGGGCCTTATCGGTGTCCACTCCGTCGGCTTGCAAAATCTATTTGATCAAGACAAGGCCCTTCAGTGAATACTGTTGGGCTTTGTTATTTGCGTACACCTATCGATGGAGTTGCGACGGCGCCCAGGGATTGGGTGAGCACCTGTTCGACCCTTAATACTGCACGTGGTATCCTCGCGCCTTAAGCGGGATGCGATAGAGACTGGTGTCAACCGTGATATAGAGCGTTTGCAGTTCATCACCGATACCAAACTCAACGTTGCTGGGCAAGCCAACGGGTGGATTGTCGGGGTCTTCGGTGGACTGGTTCGCTGGACCTGTAGGAATAAAGGCGACTTCATCGCCTGCGGGATTGATAACCATGACGCCGGGGCGACCCGCATCGCGGATTGTCAGATAGATATTGCCGTTGGCGTCGACGCACATTCCATCACAGCCCTTCTTGTCTTTGAAATCGATCAGGACTCGGTGGTTACGAGCTAGGCCTCGGTTATTGAGGGTGAAGGCGTGAATTTTCATCGGACCCAGCTTGGGTGGCGGTTGGGTGGGATCGATGTCGTCCGTGCCAAGGTCGTGGTCGGCAACGTACAAAGTGCGGCCATCGGGGCTCAACGCAATCCCATTCGGTTTGGATACGACTCGTG
>JAKVBZ010000253.1 GCA_022448645.1 Pirellulaceae bacterium | reverse complement strand
CCAACTGGCGAAGAAGGGACCTTTGGCTCCAGTCGTGGCTATCATCGAACGTTTACGAGAGCAAGTAGACGTAGCGGTCACACAGTTTGCCCGCGCAAAGCTGCGAACGCGGTCGGATCAATGGCTGAGACAACTTGGTCGAGGAACGATCCTGCGGCCACTGTACGGCTTGCAAAAGCTCGTTGCCAGCCTCATGGCAGATCGTTACGTACGCCCCGGGCACAGCCCTCAGATTCCGAAACCAATCACCAACAGGTTCCAACAATTATTGCAGCCCGGAGACGTGCTGTTAGTTCGCAAAGAATATGCGGTGACGAATTACTTCCTACCTGGATATTGGCCCCACGTGGCACTTTATCTAGGATCTCTCGACGAACTAAGAACTTTGGATTTTCCAACGCGACTGAAAGGAGAGGAGCGTTGGGACCGACTGCAAGAGAAATTCACACCGGAGGTTGGATTCGTCTTGGAGTCCATGAAGGACGGCGTCCATTTTCGATCCTTGCAGTCGCCGTTTGCATCAGATTCCGTGGCCGTGATTCGGCCACGCATGGCCCGCGATGAGCTTGTTACTGCCATTGCACGCGGGATGGGGCATGAGGGAAAGCCATACGATTTTGATTTTGACTTCTTTCGGTCAGACCGGCTGGTATGTACCGAAGTCGTATATCGGGCTTACGAAGGTGTGGGGGACATGCGTTTCCAACTCACACAACGTGCAGGGCGTCTCAACTTGTCCGGAAATGATCTCATCCACATGAGCCTACGAGGTGAACACTTCGATCCAGTAGCCGTATTTTTTCCAGACGCTTGTAATGTCATGGAAGGCGAATCGGCAGCGACAGCCATTCGAGAGACGGTGGGAGAATGATTCCTGAATACGGAGAGCTGTACTGACTGGGTATCCGCGATTTCTTCGTTCAGATCGAACATAGTACGAAGTGTGCATGGCGGAGTCACATTTGTTTCCCAAGCCGAAGCAGTCGGTCACGCTTTGACCGTCCTTCGGTTGGCCATGTGGAACGAGGCTTCCAGCCCAGTGGGAAAGGCCAACGCAACATTCACACTGACGGGTCTTAGAGACCGAACCAACTAGGACAAAACGAAGATCGAGAATGCTAGTGGCCTGATGTCGCATCGTCACGAGCGTCATTGAAAGCACTAAGACAGGGCCGCTGGACGGGCCCCCAAAAAAACTACTGCATCAGCATCCCGCCGTTCACATGAATAACGTCACCGTTAATGTAGGCACCCGCCTCCGATGCCAACAGCACTGCGATACCCGCAATGTCCGCAGGCTTGCCATCTCGTTTTAACGGAATGAGATCGATGAGTTTCGCATATTGGTCCGGAGGTGTTCCTTCTTGGTGAATCCGTGTGTCGATGATTCCGGGAGCGATCGCATTGACCGTAATTCCACGTGAACCTAATTCGTAGGCCATGTCACGAGTCAATGCGTTCACTGCGGCCTTTGCCGGACCATATGCGGGTCCCCCTTTTCCGGAACAGGAGGATATCGAAGAAATGTTAATAATGCGGCCGATACCATCTGCCATCTGGCGTATGGCCGCTTGTGAACACAAGAAGGTTCCTTTGAGATTCACCGCAAAGGTTCTGTCCCAATCTTCCTCAGAAATATCGGCCGTACTCGCTTTACTAAACACCTGGCCCGCATTGTTGACCAGAATGTCAACGCGTTGAAACTCTTCCCGAGCACGGGCAAACATACGTTCGACGTCGTCCGACTGACTCACGTCACAGCGAACCGCAATGGCTTTAGCGCCGACGGTACCGATTTGGTCGACGACCGCCAAAGCTTCCGTTTTGCTACGACTGTAGTTGACGACGACGTTGGCACCCTCGGCGGCCATGGCAAGGGCGATACCAGCACCGATCCCAGTGCCTCCACCTGTGATGAGGGCTGTTCGACCGGAAAGATTAGTGTCCATGACGCAAGATTTACTCGTCGACGAGCGAATCTTTCTTTTCGGTGATGACTTCGCACTGAAGTGCCATTTCGGCGTTTAATTCCGTAAATGGTTGCCATTCTTCGGGAAGATTGTCTTCGTGAAAAATTGCCTCAACCGGGCACTCAGGTACGCAAGCCTCACAATCAATGCATTCATCCGGGTGGATGTAAAGCATCTTTTCGCCTTCGTAAAAGCACTCTACTGGACAAACTACCACACAATCTGTGTATTTGCAGGCAAAGCAAGGTTGAGCGACGACGTGAGTCATAAATCTAAATCTCCTATCTACACCTTATTGCCGCGTCGCATAGATGGCCGCGTCGCAACAATGGGGGGCTTCCAGAAAAAGCAAAACTTAACGTTTCGCGAGCTTATTTTGGCAAATAGTAGTGCTGGCAACCGCTAGTGTCAAGGCTTTGAAATCAGTGATGCTATGGACACTGTATCATATCGGTTGAGAACCGGTCAGCCTTGCCTCGATTCCTGGCGCCAACTAGAATAATTGGCTAAAGTTTTCGTCTGTATGCTCGCCGTCTTGCCAAATCTTAAGCAATCCCTAATTTCCTACCCAGCCCGGATTTAAGGCAGTTTCTCGTGTCACTATCCGAATTTGACGGAAAATTGCTTGACGAATGTTTATCACGGTCTCCACGGTCCTGGGACGATTTCGTAGACCGATTTTTGGGTTTGGTCATTCACGTCGTCCATCACACGGCCCAAGCCCGTTCCGTACGTCTTTCTGCCGTTGATCAGGAAGATTTGGTCGCGGACGTGTTCCTGGAAATCGTTAAGGATGATTTTGCGTTGTTGCGACGTTTTCGTCGCGAAGCAAGCCTGGCCACTTATCTTACCGTGATTGCCCGCCGGATTGTGGTCCATCAGCTACTCAAGCGAAAGTCAGCAACATCCCTGAGTGATCTGGTCGATCCATCTGCCATGGACAGCGGGCAAATCTCGGATCATCCAGAACAGAGGTTGGAAGACCAGGAAGAGGTGGCCCGCTTGCTAGATCATCTCAAGGGGACAGAAGCTGACATCGTGCGGCTATATCATTTAGAGGGACAAAGTTATCGCCAGATTAGCAATGCGATGGGAGTCCCCGAGAACAGCATCGGTCCGACCCTTTCGCGAGCCCGGAAAAAGCTGCGACGACAGAGCACCGTCTGACTTGGCAGCAGACGATGCACTTATCTTGGAGCCGAAGGCGCTCATCTGAAATCTTTCTTCTAAAAGTTGTCGTTACATGCCTACCCTG
>JAKVBZ010000252.1 GCA_022448645.1 Pirellulaceae bacterium | reverse complement strand
AGGACTGTTCAGACGGTTGATCACGGAACTGCCATTGATCCTTCGCGCCACCCATTTTCCACGATTCCGCTTTGCGTTGCTGCAGCCCGGCAGTGATTGCATGACACGATAAACCACAAATTTTGTAGGGTGCTGATAACCTCGGTAACCGGCCAACGTACTGGCCACTTCCCGGCACATCCCCCACCAGCCCCGTGCCGGGTCCGCAGGCAGCCGTGCCCACGCGGTTGTCAGCCGTCACATCGATGCCATCTTTCCAGACTGTGTAATACTGCGTCCGTTCGGCTGGGTTTTTCGGCAGTGTCACTTCGATCACCGCAGTGTAGCGACGCCATTCATTATTCACGATCATCGATGCCCCACACACAGGAACATTCGACCAACCACCCTTGGGATCAGGGTTTTCAGCGACACGGATTTCTACTGTTTCGCCCTCTGACGAAAAAATCCCGATCATCTGAACTTGCCACGCCCCCGCGACCTGCTTGAGCGTATCCCCAAGCGCATAGCAACTCAAACATTCGGTTACGCCGACATCCCGCTTTACGTTATTTCCGGGTTCAACAACAAACTCATTGACCTCAAAATCAATCAAGCCGCGGGCCACGATCCCTGCAAACCCCGAAACACGATCCTTAGCTAAACGATGCTGAACAGAAAAAGTTTGCCCCTCGACACGCAGCGTGGCGACTACCGAAACCTGCCCCTGCGCACTCTGCCCCCGCCCACGTTGACGCGACCCGGTTTGCACCCACGGACGAAGTTCGACACTCAGCTCACAAACATCTCCAGGTTTGAGCATTATTGCATCCGATTCTGCCAAAATACGATCAATCGGTACATTGAGCCCACCCTGCGGGGATGCCTTTCCTGACGCCGTTGCCATGATTTTCAGCTTCCCATCATCGGCCCAAACAATCCTGACAACTTGGCCCAGTTTGCTGAAACTTTCCAAGACAGACTGCCCACCGATAGCAAGCCCCAGAACCCCGAACCCATCCTGATACATCGCCCACTGCGGGTCATCTCCCTCGAGCACACTTGGTCTATTGCTTAGATAGGTGAATCGCGCGTGAATCGCATACTCCTCGTCAAGTTCCCATTCGGCGGCATAGAGGATTCCCGATAGCAGCGATGGATCATAGTCGGTCTTAAACTCAAACCCGTTGGTTTCTCCGTGGAAGGGGAAGCCTGTCCGCCGTGCACGATCACCATAGTTCTGCAGTCTTCGACGCAGAGCACCATCCTGTATCTTCCAATATCCGGGATTCAAGGTTTGCCATTGGTGACCATGAAAATCTGCATTGGGACCGGCAAAGCGATACACTCCAGAGCTCTCGGTAAACTGTGCTGCACGCGACTCAGAAGTCGCAACTGCCAACGAAGTGGCTGCCGAGGTCGCCATAAAGGCACGACGACTAACCGAACCCAGCTTACCCGAAGCATTCCCTTCCAAGGGATCACCTTGGGTATATTCGTGTGAAGATGACATAACTTAATCCAACGCGAAAAAACATGGCGGAACTTCAAAATTAAATGAGGCGACCGCGCCATTTCAGACATACCTACCACGAACGTACCATATGAAAACACTTTTTCTCAAAACCTAGCCTATATTCGCTTCAGGGTCGGCAACTGCGTCCATGGCTGTGCTAGGGAGCAACACTTCTCAGCATTTCATGATACAGATACCAGCCTCACCACACTGCAGAAGCGCATGCCATGCTCGGCCAACGCTTTTTTCAGATGGATGCACTACGACCGAAAAGGCGTCCAGTAACCATAGACGCACCAAGACGTGCAGCCCTCGTGCCGTCGCAAATCTTTAAAGGCCATAACCACGACTTAGCTTCAAACGCCAAACAACTGGCAGCGAACTCGCTCAGGCCACTTTAGCCGTAGCTTGAGGAACTTGCGACTGGTCCGAATAGCCCTTGTCCAAACCAAACTCGCTCAGCAGCTTGCTTTTCGCTTCACCAAACCACTGTGTTAGTTCAGGCTCCATACGCCATATTTTCCATTTCACCATTTCCTCCCCCATGCTCCAGGCAATGTTACAGGAAATCAGGTCGATGATTGCCGAATGATCGAAGTAAGATGTGTGGACGAGTTCTTTGCCGGAAAGCTCTTTGCAAAACCCTTCTACTCCAGCCGTCACGGATGCCTGACCTAGTAATTTCCTCAGCTTGGGGGCAATTTCCTTCGCGTGATGGTCAGCAGTACGCAGGATTCGCTTTGACAGATATGCCGGCACAGGAGGAAAGAGATGTGTCAATTCCGATATCGGCGATGGCGTTACAGCGACAATCATTGAACTTGGACGATCATTACCCTGCGCCGCTCGTGTAACAGCATTACGCACAAGACGGTCAATGGGTGGCTGCAACCAGCGATTAAAAATGGGCGACAACACCCAGTAGTACGGCCTCGACAACAACCCGAGGGTGTCAGAAAAGAAAACTCGCTCCTGCGGGAACATTTTACTGACGAATGAACTGTGAAATCCAAGCGTGGCCCGCAACCCATTGATCGCTTCATCATCAGGCGACCAAATTGCCAGGTACCGGTGTCCATAAATTTCCAACGCAGATCGCTGCAGTCGTTCCTCTGCATGAATACGATAGGACTCAATCGCCGGACGAATACTGATCATGGAAAGGTGGATCAATACATAGGACAATATTAATGTCACTGCCATAAGTAAGATTCCCTCGAAACTACCGAAAAAATACTCTAAAAGGGAAAGCCCAGTATCCGGATCGTAACTGCCAAGGTGCACACCTTCGACAGAATGCTTAACCTGAACCCCTAACCATTCAAGACCAGAGAGAATCGGCCCGCGAATGATACCCATCAACCCGGTCTCATTTGCTGGCGGCAAGGTCAGCACCATGTCGTTCCCTTGAAATGCATTGGTCAGCATCCGTCCCAATTGCAACATCGCCCGAGCTGCAGGTGGAATTAACAGAATGCCCATTACGACGCCCGCGATATTCCAAAGATTAAAAACACTGCGACTACGGTGCTCGAGATACGGCGTCCCAACAGTGGTCCAGCTCTTTAAGCATTCCAGTGGCTGTTGCCTCAATGATTTAGCCTTCAGTGCTTTCCAAGTTACCGATCCACCATGACTGTGGCCGACCAGATGGTACTCGCGCTGGTCAGACTCAAGCATTCTGAGCCGTTCCAACAGTTGTCGGACTGCTTTGCTTCGGGCTCGTTCACTGT
>JAKVBZ010000251.1 GCA_022448645.1 Pirellulaceae bacterium | reverse complement strand
GACTTGAATCCGAGGTCACCGCTGCACCAACGGGTTACGCACCGACAACGGAAACGCCGGCGGCACCCAAACAAAATAAATGGGGATCCAAGCTGTTCATCGGTGGTCTCGGTGGCCTGCTGTTACTGACGATGACACTGGTCACTTTGATGTGGGTACTCAATACCGGTAGCGGTGACGAGTTATTCGGCGAAGCAGAGGCAGACTACGATCTGGGTTCGTACAGTAATGCGATCGAGAAGTACACGGCTTACCTGGAAGACTATTCGAGCCATGTCGATGTCAGCAAAGCCAGGGTGCACATGAACTTTGCACAAATCCGTGTCGCCGCGCAGGGAAAAGCAGTCCCTAGTGAAGGACTCGATGCCGCGGAAAAACTCCTGCTTGCAGTCAAAGAAGAAGAAGCTTTTGGTAATTACCGCAGTGAATTAGCTACGCTACTCACCCAGGATATGGCACAGAAATTTGCCACGGCTGCCAAAGCCGCAGCTGACATTGACGAGAAACGCCGCCTGCTGGAACTCGGCGATCGATCGATGAAGTTAGTCGACAACCCGGAATACGTAACGACCAGTGACAAGGGCAAGGTGGGCGCGAATTTACGCAAGATTCTAGAAGACTTTGCCGAAGTCAGACGCGACATCGAACGCGACAAGACGCTTGAGGAAACGCAAACGCAAATCAGTGACGCTCTGTCCAAAAGCGACACCCTTAAAGCCTTCCAGTATCGCGCTGAATTATTAGACAAATACCCCTCCCTTGAAAGCGACGAACGCATTCGAAAAACGACCGCGGATATCGCGGAACGGGAAAGTGATTTAGTAGAGGTTGTCGAAGACCCACTTGAACCAACAACGGAAGATACCCAGGACAACTCCGTCATCCTGGCGAGTAATGAGGGCGACGAAATTCCCGGAGTCCGCGATGACGATATCCTACCTGTCCAAGCCAACGGAACCGTCTACGGGCTGCAAGCCAAGACTGGGCGTGTCCTCTGGCAACGCAAAGTGGGACAGGACCACAGTTTCCTGCCCACTGGCATCTCCACCGAACCAGGCGCTGACACGGTATTTGTTGATAGCCGCAGCAATGCGATAGTGCGGGTACGGTCCCAGGATGGCGAGCTTGTCTGGCGCATCCAGATAGATGAACCCTTCTACCCCATTTTCAGGAACAAACGCGTCGCCATCGCTACGGAATCCGGAAAGTTAATGGAGTTGAACCTGGAGACCGGACAAATTGATCGTCATGCGAAATTGCCACAAACTTTACGTGTGGGGCCAGCTTTTGACGCAACACGTCCTGTCTTGTTTCAGGCAGGAGAGCATTCCACGATCTATATCGTCGATTCAAACACTCTGGAATGTAATGAAGTTTACTATCTAGGGCACCAAAAGGGCGCGGTCTCTATAGCGCCAACATTGGCCGTCGGTATGCTGTTCATTGTGGACAACTACCGCAAAGACGAATGCAGAATCCACGTTCTGCGATCAACCCCGGATGGCAAAGAGCCCAAACAGGCCATGGATCCTATTCGCATCAAGGGGAACATTGTTGCTCCACCTATCGTTGACCGCCGGCGAATTTTGTTTGTCAGCGATATCCGCGGCATCCACCTGTTTGAAGTTGAGCCCAGCGCTGACCCACCCGTCCAGCCAGTCGTGACTGGGATTCCGACTTCGAACAATAAACGTGTGCACTCGATTCCCCTGATTTATGAAACAAGCCTGTTTGTCGCCGATGACCGACTGGCGAAGTACGAACTCAGAGAGACGACCAGCGAACTACTGTTAGAGTGGGCTGTGAATCAAAACAGCACCTTTCAAGGAAATCTGCACCGTGTCGGAGCAGCCATTGTCAGCCAACGGCAACGACAGGATGGTGGGGCAACCGTTACTGCAGCTGATATCAACGATGGTCAGAAAGTTATTTGGACAACCAAATTAGGCCAGGCCGCGGCACAAACGTCCCAGTCTTTCCAAGACTCTGGCCTGGCTGTAATCAGTTCCTCCGGAGACTTGTTTTCGATTGCAAAGCAGCAATTTGAAAGTGGCGCGGTTGTGGAACCAATCCAGCGAGTTGACGCGAAAGTTCCCTATGTGTTCAGCCAGGCACTCACTCTATCTGAGCAGCGGGTTGCGTTGATCGATACCATCCAGGGCCACGCGGCGGTCTACGATCTCTCCAAGGCAACAGTCCCGCCACAACTCATTTCTTTTCGGGACGCACAGAACCCGCATGAAAATGTACAAGCGGCAATATTTGCTGACGCACTATTAGTCCCTCGGGACTCCGGCGCGATCAGCCTGCTCAACGTTCTGAACGGTACAATTCATGCCTATGGTTTTCAGCCGAGCCTCGGTCCCGGTGAAACGATCACATGGACTAAACCCGTACTCGTCAAGAACGGCAGACAGTTTATTATCGGCAACAATCGAAATCAGTTGTTCCGAATCCTGCTGAAGACGGGAAAGGAAAAGTTTCTGACCAAGGCGAGAACTGCTGAACTGGATGAACTCGCTGACGAGCTGGACATTTTGAGAAGTGGTTCGCCTTTACATCACCAGCTTGCCGCAGTGGACGACCATCTCTTTCTGGTAATGAGAGGCGACTCGGACGATGTCGTGCTCCATCTTGATGTCAACAATTTGAAACCAACGCCAAATGTCGAACCTGTGCAACTGAAAGGACGCGTCACTTGGGGACCGACAACCATTGGCAAGTCCGTGTTGCTGGTAACCGACGGGGAAACAAAAAACCTGGTCTGCTTGCAGAGCGATGGAAACCTGCTTTGGGAATCTCCGTTGAATCACGGGCCGTTAGTCGGACCGGTACTGGCCGACGGATCAGACTTTCTGTTGACATCCGTTCGTGGAGTTGTCTGGCGAGTGCGTGGGGATTCGGGTGAAGAAGTCGGACAGATACGCGTCGCTGAATCACTCGCATCGGCGCAAATATGTGATGGGCAACTATTGCTTTCCGCGAGTAGTGGTTCGCTCTATTTGAAAGACATGCCTTGAAACGTGGACTTGGGCCGTCTGATCCAAGACCCTGGCGTTATTCCGTATGACCACATCCTGCGAATTCGATTGACCCCGTGGCTTGCTGAGGCAGAGGACTCAACCAGTGGATTTGTCGCGACTATCTCGACACCCCGACATCATGCACAATCGGTGCAATGTCTCCGCGCGGCGTAAATCTACGCCCCTCTTCTTTAGTTTGCTACTACTTGCATGCCTTTGGCCCAGGGCCACCAGTGGCCA
>JAKVBZ010000250.1 GCA_022448645.1 Pirellulaceae bacterium | reverse complement strand
CCAATCGGCTGCCCAAAATTGTCGCGGTCGGCATCGGGAAACAAGCTGGCATTCATGTCGAACGTCATCCAGTCGACAATCCGCTCTGCTCCCGGTATTCCCCGTTTGGTCTGCAGACGATGGCGCATTCCTATTCGGGCCACGGTCAAGTCGTCAGCAATTTCGGTGACCGGAGATGTCACCGAGCCGGCAATCCCAGTCCGCAGCGCATAATAGCGCGGGTCAAATCTTGGATTGATAAAAGGTGGTGATCCAAACTGGTAATATTGCCCGGCGAGCGTTCCACCGAAACCAGGCCAGAACAAGTTGCGACGGAAATCTTGGATCGCGTTGTCGTCAAGCGGGTCATAGAGTGGAAAGTTATCCATATTTCTGTCAGACCTGGCATAGGAGAACTCTCCTTCCAGCACGACTTTGTGGGCAAGCCCGTTCAGGTTAAAAATCGGATCCCGAACGCTATGATTCACCGCCCAAAAAGGCACGCTCGCCCGTGCACCCGCCTGGTAGTACAGTCGGTCAATACGGTTGCCGTTGATATCTTGTCCCCAGTGCGCGGCTTCGCCAAGCACATAAGGGACCACTTTTACGGGACCAAAATCGAGCGGCAGATCCAATTCGTTGCGGGTTGCAAGTCGTTCGCCGTTGCCCGAAATGTTCCCTGCCGAATTTTGCTCCCAGGGGAGATAATAGAAATAAAATTGATTGGTATTCGTATTAGGTGGAGGAGAAGGCAAGTAATCCTTTGGCTGACTTGCCACACCGATGTTGGCGTATCCCGCCGAGGAGTGGCTATAAAAAGTCAAGGTATCGTCCAGGATCGACTCGCCAAGCCAGTAGAAGTCGCCCCGCGGCAACCACTGGGTCTGTGTAAAGAAATCATTGACTCGGGCATTGGCTTCGACCGAAACCACCTTGTTGTCAAAAGATTTTTTGAGCCGTGCACCGGTATATTGATTCGGTTTCTGATCCCACTCGTATTCGTAGTACTGTTCCAGAAATGACCGGTCACTCACCCAACCAACCTCTGCCTGTGCCGTCCAGCCATCAAGAACTCCGCCCACCAGGTGTTGGCGGTGGTTCCAGAAGGCCCGGCCACGAAATTTCTTTTCCGGTACAATATCGCGTCGCTGAAATCCAAGATTGTCGCGACCCCCATCCCTGATGAACCAACCGTTGGCCACACCGTTGGTCGGACCAACGACTCCAAACAACTCGTCGCGGTCATATTCGAAGGTACTGCCGTAGCCCACTCCCCGCTTGCTTAGCAAGTCCAGGTCCAAGTTCCAATCGGTTCCTGCCGGGATGGCCTCCAAGCCGAGCAGTTGATACATGTCGAGTTCCAGCAACAACTGCGCCCCGAAAATCGAATCGTTCCGTACCCGCAAGTTGTCAACGTAATAAGTCGGTTTATCCAGGTCGGTCGTAATGGTTGGCCAGTAGAAGACCGGCACGTCAGCCACATAGAGATAATTGTTGTGACTTCTAACCAACTGCTGGTGGGAAACCCGTGTTTCACCGGTGAACGGATCTCCCACTGGTTGTTGAATGTCTTCGAACGTGACCGTACCAGACCCCAAGAAATAGCTGGGATCTTCCAGACGGCTGGTAGTTACCAAGGCATCGGTAGCCACAAATCGAGAGGCATCGAGTTGGCGAATTGCCGCCGCCTTTAGCCGAACAAGTCCCTGATACTGGTAACCGTCAACCTCTGGCAACGGGGAAAGAAGTTCGGCATCGAGAATGATGCCAACCTGTCGGCGCACATCGTAAAACATCCGTTCGGCGTACACCGTGCGGTCACCTTGCCGAAAGACAATATTCCCTTCCATGTAGATTTCCAGGGGCATGTCGCTACCCTGGGTGAAGTCTCCCAGTACGCCTCCGTCCATGCCCCGAGTCCAGACAACTGCTCGATCGGCCTCAATGTCAACGCCCACAATCGGTCCCAGGAAAGAGGGAATGCCGGAAACCTCCATTCCTTGAACGACAAGATTCACGCCGCCAGAAATTACGGCCACACTCTCCCCATCGGGCATTTGCTGAAAACTCGCCTGCAAATTCGATCCATTCCTAGGAAAGACCTGGACACGACGAAGTGTAAACGGTTGAGGAGTCGTCACCGTTTCCTGCGGAACTGTCTGGGCGAACTGGACCTGGCTAACCGTCGCAGGAGGGTTGACTGTAGTAGAAGGGTTCACCGCAGCAGGAGATATGCCCTCGAATTGAGCCGCACAAGGAACAGACACCAGGCAGCAAGCTGACAGCATAACAGCGGCCCGCGCAGACACTCGCAGTCGACGCACAAACAGCGCAGGGGAAATGCTGCGCAACACAAGCGCAACAAGAGACTTCGAATTCAAACAATAGCCGTTGATTAGTTTGGCATCCTTGCCACGCTGACAAGCACCTGACCGGGGCGCTGCTGATCGCACCAGCCAAGCCGTGGACATGGCGCACGACCATAACACGATCGTGCAACTAGCTCTGAAAAGTTGCCCCAAAATGGGGTGCGGGATTATAGGTGGCCCTTGAAACAAGGGTCAAGGTGCGTTGCCTACGACACCACAGTTCGCAATTAACCACAGGCCAAAGACTTACGTCGATGCTAGCGGTCCAGGAAATCGCTCCAATCTTGCCGATCGACAACCGTCCAGCGAGAAGAGCCTCGTCGGCCGACGGAAATTTGCGTGATGGTTTGGTTTTGACGGTCACAAACCATCAATAGTTTCCGTACCATTCCGCTTGCCTGCACAATGCTTACGCGTCTGGTCTGGGAAAGTTGCCACCATCTCCAGCGGGCCAGCGCCGGGTATTTTTGTAGTACGACGGCTATTGTCGGATCGGCATTCGAGACAGGCCCCAAACTACGACAAGCCGCACACACTTCCTTTTGCAAGACAGGTAGACTGACTTCCTCTCCACACCGCCTACAAGTGGAAAAATACTCGCTGAGGACGGGTTGATCAGAGACCGGACAAGGTTTGACAAACTCAGCCAAGACGTTCTCTCCCGTGGCATTACAGGTTACCAGGTCGGAGCGAAGCACATGGGCGCCCGACCTGTTACAACGGTCGATTTCGTCTGCTGCCACGATCGTGCCGTCATCAACTTGCCCCAGCTTGAATGTGTGGCTGTTCGTAACCGGACAGTGGTAAGGTGCTGCCTGCAGTGTCCGCGCCCACCCTTCAAAAGCATGCGCAACTGACTCGTTGCCGATCGTAAATTGCAGTTGTCCCAATACGTACTTGACCCAAATGATGGTCACGACCA
>JAKVBZ010000025.1 GCA_022448645.1 Pirellulaceae bacterium | reverse complement strand
ACTGACTTCAATGCGTTGTCTGCCAATTTCGCGCCTGGCGGTTACGCTGCTTCAAGTCCTGGTCAGATTCCTGAACCGACAACGATGGTATTGCTCGTCCTGGGCGGGTTTGTGACCATGCTGTCGGTCATTCGCCGCCGTAGGTAATGACTGGGCGCTAGTTTTTATCGCGTTTTCAAAATGGAGTCGGTTTTAAAACCGACTCCATTTTTTTTGGTCCGCGAAGAATCATAATCGAGCGGCGCAAGCTGCTCGGTGTTTGGCGGAATGTTATCGTCTCCTGTCCGACAGCTTGCGCCCAGCGCCACTTAATTTATTTTTCCAACCTCCTTCCGGAAGAGAGTAGGCGGTAAAATTTGGGTGTCGCTTCTGTTACAATCGTTAATAGCAGATGATCATTTCTGCCAAGTCGGATCTTGGCGTTCCGCTCTGCTGTTTCAAGATTTCAGTTGCAGTGACAATCATCGCTCCTTCACTAAACGTCAGTCCGAGATGTTACCGATTCTCTTCGTGACTGTTTTGTTTTCGACCGATTCCACGGCTGTCGCAGAGCAGTTCGACAACAAGATTGGTCCTCTATTGGCGATTCATTGTGTGGAATGTCACGGTCGCACCGATCCAGAGGGTGGCTTGGACTTAACTTCGCAACGGCCAGCTCTTGCCGGAGGCGAGAGTGGTCCCCCAATCATCGCGGGCCACCCAGACGATAGTTTATTGTGGCAGCGAGTGGCTGCGGACGAGATGCCGCCCGACAAGCCGTTGACGCCCGATGAGAAAAACCAGCTGCGCGAATGGATTGCGACGGGTGCACCCTGGGATAGCGGCGTAATCGACGAGTTCCAGGTGACTACCGAAACCCGTGGCGGTTATGATTGGTGGTCGCTACAACCGCTATCAGATACCTCTCCGCCAACGGACGTTGATCATGAATGGGTCCGCAATACGATTGATTCATTTATCGACCATCGACTGGTAGAACAAGGTCTCAGACCGTCACCCCCAGCTGATCCACGTACTCTGGTGCGCCGCCTGTACATCGATCTAATCGGTTTGCCTCCGACTCCAGAAGTGATCGGAGCTTTTGCTGCCGAACCTACGGACGAAGCTTACCACCAGCTGGTCAACAGCCTCCTCGACTCGCCGCATTACGGTGAGCGTTGGGGAAGGCATTGGCTGGATGTGGCTCGCTATGGTGAGAGTAGCGGTTTTGAACGGAACATTGCCAGAAAACATAGCTGGTACTACCGCGATTGGGTGATCCAGGCACTTAACGACGATCTATCTTACGATGAATTTGTGCGGCAACAACTGACTGGTGATTTGGACGATTCGAAAACTGGAGCAGCGGCGGCGGGCTTTCTTGTGGCGGGTGTCCACAACACCACTGTGGGCCAAAGCAAACGGATGAAGCTTCTTGCCCGACAGGACGAGCTGGAGGAAATCGTTGGCGTTGTCGGGCAAGCATTTCTCGGTCTCACGGTTAATTGTGCTCGCTGTCACGACCATAAATTCGATCCCATTCGATCGGAAGAGTACTATCAGCTGATTTCGGCGCTGGATGGTGTTCGGCACGGTCATCGTGAATTCGAGCGTCCCGAAATCGTAGAGCAATTGAAGGAGGTTGATACCCAGCTGAAGCAAGTGCGTTCGATGCTGGACGAACTTGAAACTGCCAAGCGACGAGAGCTTCTGGCCGCACAGCAACCGCCCGGAGGCGTAGCACACAATTTGCCCCGACCGATGTCGCTTTGGAAGTTTGACCAAGATCTCCGCGACAGCATCGGCAGTTTACATGGTGTGGCGGTCGGAGGAGAAGCACGGTTCGAGGACGGTGCACTGATTGTAGGAGCCGACGGTTGTTATGTCATGAGCGAATTCACGGACGTCGATCTGACCGAAAAGACATTGTCCGTCTGGTTGCAGCTTGACCACCTCGATCAGCGTGGAGGCGGTGCCATGACACTTCAATCTGCGGACGGAAGCCGTTTCGACTCGATCGTGTTTGGTGAAGTAGAGCCACAAAGGTGGATGGCAGGGAGCGACCATTTGAGTCGGACGAAATCTTTTCAAGGTCCAGCCGAGGACGAAACGTCACAACTGATTCACTTGGCGATCGTCTATCAGAAAGATGGTGCGATTATCTGTTTTCGCAACGGTGTCCGATATGGTTCTCCCTACAAGACCGACGTGGCGAGATTTTCCTCCGGGAAGTCACGGGTGCTGTTTGGCCTTCGTCATACTCCACCAAATGAGCACCGATATCTGTCTGGAAGGATTGCTCGAGCCAGTCTTTACAACCGCGCTCTTACTGATGCAGAAGTTGCGGCAACAGCGAAGGCTACTTTCATTTCAACAGAGATGCTCGTTGCCGCATTATCCGATGTCCAGCGGAGCCAGCGAACTCAATGGAAAAAAGAAATCGCGAAGCTTACGAAGCAACGCGAAGAGATGGAGACTCGCAGGAACGAAAAGGTCCACTCGGTGGTGCCTGGCGAGCCTGGCGTGATGCGCGTCCACCTGCGAGGCAGTGTTACGGAATTTGGCGAGGAAGTCACGCCCGGTGCGCCAGCTGCAATCGCCGGACTTGACGGGGAATTCGGTTTGTCGAAAGACGCACCTGATGCCGAGCGACGAAAACAACTTGCTGACTGGATCACACACGAATCGAATCCGCTGTTTGCGCGAGTGATCGTCAACCGAGTCTGGCACTACCACTTTGGGAAAGGTCTGGTCGATACGCCTAACGATCTGGGATTCAACGGAGGTCGACCCAGCCACCCGAATTTGCTGGATTGGCTGGCCGTTCAAATTCGGCAGAACGGTTTGAGTCTAAAATGGTTACATCGGCTGATCGTGACGTCGGCCACCTATCGACAAGCGTCGGAAATTCGTGAGCGAGCCTCTGCAGCGGATGCTGAGAACCGCTGGTTGTGGAGGTATTCGCCGAGACGTGTTGAGGCAGAAGTATTGCGCGATGCGATGTTGCAAGTGGCAGGTGTGTTGAATTTGAGTGGAGGCGGTCCAGGTTTTGAAGACGTGACCATGACGTATTTGTTTGGAACCATGTACTACGATCCGTTTGACGCGATAGGTGAGGAGTTTCAGCGCCGTACGATCTACCGCTTTAGCCCTCGTGGGGAACGCATGGCATTGCTCGATACCTTCGATTGCCCGGATGCTTCGACCACCGCGCCGCGCCGATCGGTGACAACCACGCCGCTCCAGGCATTAAGCCTTTTGAACAGCTCTTTCTCACTGCGAATGGCAGACCATTTTGCGGAGCGCCTCCAGCGTGAGGCTGGCGATGACATGCTGGGTCAGGTTGAGCGAGCCTGGCAGCTGGCGGTGGGACGGAAACCGACTGAGTTCGAATCCGAGCGTTCTCGTCAGATGGTTTCGCAACATGGACTCGCGACCCTGTGTCGTGCTTTGTTTAATCTCAACGAGTTTGTTGTTATCCAATGAATCGGAATACATCACATCACCGTCGCGATTTTCTTCACTGGGGTGTCTCAGGTTTGGGGGCGACTGCCCTGGTAGACTTGTTGCAATCCGATGGGCGTGCTATGGGCCATGCGCCGGCCAGAGTCGTCATACCGCGTGCCAAACGGGCTATTCAGATTTGTTTGATCGGTGGACTCAGCCATGTCGACTCATTTGACTACAAGCCGGGTCTTGCCGATCGTCATGGCAAGTCACTGGGAACGACCGAAGCACCGGATATCTTTTTTGGGCGCGTTGGATTGCTTCGCAAAAATGACTGGAAATTCCGCCAACGGGGTAACAGCGGATTGTGGGCCTCTGACATGTTTCCTCATATTTCTGGCCTGATGGACGATCTTACTGTGGTACGCTCGATGGTTACCGAATCGGCCAATCACACGCCTGCTTTGTTCTTTGAAAACAGCGGATTTGAATTCAATGGGTTTCCCTCCTTGGGGAGTTGGCTCTCTTTTGGTTTGGGCAGCGAAACCGAGAATCTTCCCGCCTATGTTGTGCTGCCCGATGGTCGTGGTGGCCCTAATGGAGGTGCGTCGAACTGGTCGAACGGCTTCCTGCCATCGCAACATCAAGGAGTAGTGTTCCGCAGTAAGTACGAAGCCGGCGCGGATACTCAGACTCACCCCGTGCGAGATCTGTTTCCGGCGCGGAATACGTCTGCTGAAGCAGAGCAGGAAATACAGCGTTTTTTGGCAGAGGTTCATTCGCAATCCCGTGAGCGGGGTGGTGGCGATCCTATTCTCGAAGCGCGCATGCGCAGCTATTCGCTGGCAGCGAAGATGCAGTTATCTGTCCCGGAAGTAAGCGATTTGTCGCAAGAGCCACAGCGGATGCTGGACGCGTACGGATTGGATCGTGCGGAAACAGCCGATTGTGGCAGCCGGTGTCTGCTGGGCCGACGCTTGCTGGAACGGGGCGTGCGTTTTGTACAAATTTATTCGGGAGGACCGATTTCAGGAGAGCCACGACTGAGTTGGGATGCTCATGAAGACGTCGTAAAGAATCATACAAACCAAGCGACCCTGATCGATCAACCAGTAGCTGCCTTAGTCCAAGACCTCAAGCAGCGAGGAATGCTCGACGACACGCTGGTGCTGTTCACCACAGAGTTTGGCCGCACGCCATTTACTCAGGCAGATGCCGACAAGGTTGGCAAGGGGCGTGACCACAACCGATATGGCTTCTCGATTTGGATGGCTGGTGCCGGGCTGGTGCCAGGTATGGCTTACGGCGCAACAGATGAATTAGGCTGGAAATCGGTCGAGCATCCTACGACCTGGCACGATTTGCACGCAACCATCCTGCACCTGTTAGGGCTCGATCACGAGCGGTTAACCTATTACCACAACGGTATCCAGCGCCGGTTGACCAACGTACACGGCGAAGTCATCCGAGGGATCCTCGCTTAGAATTCCGCTACGACGCAAGCAGGTCCTTGATCACTCCAGTGCTGTCTGCAAATCGCTTGCCTGGGATGCCCATGACCTGTGCGTGGGTTAGCCAAAGATTGGCCAATTCAGTCCCCTTGGCGCAGTGCACATGAAGTCCCGTCTTTAGCTGTCCTCCCCCAGATCCTGCCACCATGATTGGCAGATCGGTGTACTGGTGAGTTGCACCGTCGCCCAGTCCACCTCCAAACGTGAAGATCGTGTTGTCCAGCAACGAACTCCCATCCGATTCCTGTATTCGATCCATTTTCTCCACGAGATAGGCATAGTGCTGCATGTGAAACAGATCGAGCTGTAGCAACTCCTGTAGATACTTCTTTTGATTGTGAGACATTTGATGGTGGCTGACGGGTTCGGCAAATAGTGACTCGTAAGTCAACGATGTGTCCCAGCGCTCGGGGCCAACCATTAGCGTTGCGACTTTGGTTAATCCTGCCTGCAAGGCTGTTACCATCAGGTCGCCCATTAGCCGAATGTATTCACCTCGCGGCAGATGTACATCGGGTGGTTCTCCAGGTGTGTGCTTGGCGATGTCATCTCGCTTCTCTTCCAGCTTGGAGATCTGTTGTTCAATGCTACGGATACCGTCGAAATACTCGGCAAATTTTTCCTGATCATGTTGACCCAGTTGACGGCGCAATGAGCGGGCATCTTCCAACACCAGGTCCGTGACCAGTTCAAATTCGTGAATTCTGTCGGTTCCGAACAGCCGACGGTAGGCTTGTCGCGGATCGCGGATCGAAGGAGCTATGTGACCCGCTCCATACCATGAGATATTATCAAAATAAATGGACTCTTTGTTGTCGTGATGGCTGTTACAGCTTAGTTCCATCGTGCGAAATGGTGTCGCGTCACCAATGTGGTCGCCCACAATATGATCCAATGTTCGCTCTAATGGATAGATCGACGACGTGACGGAATCAGGTGCTGCGCTACTGAGAAAGCAGGACCCGCATTGAGCATGCACGTCGCTTCCCATTCGAAACGTCCGGTCCATGCCCGTAATCAAAGTGACTTTGTCTTTGACTTGTTGCAATGGTTCCTGGGTCGGTGTGAGCGTGTCTAACGCATGCACTCCGACGGGTACGGTAGTTTCGGTGCTATATTCGTTGGGGCGTGTCCTGGTGCCCGGAATGCGCTCATCCTGTTCTCCCGGGAAGAACCCACGGCGGACAACACCGTTGGGGACATAAAAAATTGCCAGACGCTGAGCCGGTTTGATGGAAACTTGATCCGCCGCCGCCAGGCTGTCCAACCACGGAAGTGCCAAGGTGGCTCCAGCAGCGCTTTGCAGGAATGATCTTCTGGTGGTGGTCTTCACGATGAGTCTCCGGAACGAGGTCCAGTCTGTTAGGTTTGCCTCAATGTCGCATTGGGCCTCGGGTTGCGATTTCAAGGAGCAAACCACGCTAGAGCAACATCGAAGCGCGGCCGAACAACATTCAATTTTTTCGACTACCTCGAAATGATTCGCTAAGGACAACTTGTCGAATTAATTCCTGCATGCTGTAGTCGGCAGCTGCAGTGTTTGCCACGATGTGTTCCAACGCGACGGTGTCCCGTACAGTGACCTCTCGGCCTGTCGAAAATTCCAACAGATGAGCGGCCAAGGCCTTAGTAAAACGATCTTTTTCGAGGAGCAGTACGTCTTTGAAATCAACAATATCTTGAAACGTGTGTTTGCCAAACAACTTACCGCTGGGGTCGACAGACTGGCCGTTTTCGTACGTGTCGCGCCAAACTCCAACCGCATTATAATTCTCCAGCGCAAAGCCAAGCGGGTCAATACTTTTATGACAGGCCGCACAGTCGGTTCGGTCTCGGTGCATCGCAAAACGCTCACGTACAGTCAAATTTTCGCTGGTTTCCTCTGAGGTTTCGTTGAGGGGTGGTACGTTGGCTGGCGGTGGTTTGGGAGGATCGTTCAGGATCACGGTGGCCAACCAGGCGCCCCGTGTGATGGGCTTGGTATGCAAATTGCCCGAGGTCATGGTCATGACAGCCGCATTAGTGATCATCCCTCCTTGTCTTCGGTCCGTCACTGGGACACGTTTGAACTTGAGGATATAAGGAGATTCGATCGGGCCGTGGGTGCCGTTTTCGTACCAATGTTCCAATAATGTCGTGCGGTAACTGAAGTCGGCATCGATGAATTGAAGTAGAGAGCGGTCTTCGACCAGCACCGTTTCGAATAGCAGCAACGGTTCCAGCATCATGTGCATGCTGGCGTTGTACTGTTCGATATAAAACTCGGTAAATTCTTCTGGGTTGGGAAAGGATGAGATGATACGTTGTAGTTGCAGCCACTGTGCAGGAAAGCTGTCACAGAATCGTTTCACGCGTTCGTCTCGCAGCATGCGATTGGTTTGTTCGACAAGCGTTTGCGGCTCGTGAAGTCGTCCTTCTGCCGCCAGTGTGTATAGCGTCTCGTCGGGAATGCTGCCCCATAGAAAAAACGATAGTCGAGATGCTAGTGCGTAGTCATCCGTATCAGTGGATGCCGGTCTCTTGTTCAGTTCTTGGTCGGGTTTGTTGGGCGCTGCGAGATCCGTCACGTTGGAGGTGCGATAAAGATAAAAGAATCGAGGTGACGCAAGTGCTGCGGCGGTGGCCGATTTCATACTGTCCGTGAAAGATTCTCCGGTGTCGATACGTGTCAGGACATGAGCTGTGTATCGCTCCACATCTTGCTGACTCGCCGAACGCCGAAAAGCCTTGACGAGAAAGCTGCGTATTCGCTGCTGGACGGTCGTTGCTAATTCTTCCGGAGGATCAATGGTAGGAGGTGCGAAGTATTCATCCCAGATTCCACACGTGTCGGCATTGAAATTGGGGCTAAAGACAATGGAGCGTCCCAATCTCAGAAACGTTTCTAACAACATGGGGGATAACGTAAGATGGTCCGCGCGATTGTCGAAACCATGTTCAGCACGCAAATCCTGTGGGTATGGCGTCACACCAACCAGACGGTCTTCGACTAACTGAGATTTCCCTAAGGGGCGACTCCCAACGTTGATCTCGTCCGGCATGCTTCCGGTGGCAGGTTGAAAGTAATCCTCATACTCACGTGCAGTCCGCTCGGGGAGTGAGAAGACTTCGACATTCAGCTGAAATAAGTCCTGTACGGCGTTGTTGTATTGGAATCGGGTCATACGTCGGATCTGAGCTACCTCAGGTGTGGATTGCGATGCGAGCGCCCGTCGCAATACGTCAGAAAGATACTCGACCAACTGTTGCCGGGTTTCAGCGGGCAAGGTCGCTTCGTCTTCAGGTGGCATTTCCCCCGACTCCAAGACGTCGATCCATTTTGGTACAAGCTCCAATCTGGATTGAAGATCGTCCATGTTTCGGATGGTAGTCATGTCTAAGTCACCGGCCGGTTCGTCCGGGCCACTGTGGCACACATGGCAATGTTCAACCAATAGCGGTTGTATGTGCTGTGCGAAGATGTCACTTTCGTTGTCCGGTGAGATCTCTGTGGCGAGCAACAACTCGGGGCACAGAGCAACAACGACGGACGATATCCAGAGCAGACGGTGCATTGGTGTATTATATCCTCCGTGAGCCGACGGCGCTAGCCGCGGACATTGGACGTGGAGGGTTTCTGGCTGCCCGATGCTAGTGAGTTCGGCTTAGTTAGCTGACGTTAACGACAACACGACCGTGTGCTATGCCGTCTCGTACGAGTTGCAGGCCTTCGTTGATCTCATCTAACGGAATCTGGCGAAAGATAGGAGGCGCTATGATTCCAGCCGCCATCCATTCCAGTGCATCGGCCGCATCCTGCTTGGATCCGTTACGGGAACCGATAATTTCAATCTCGCGTTGTGCGATTTGAATCGTGTCGATCTCGGGAAATTCGGCCTCTTCGCCAATCACCACGATCTGACCACCTCGAGTCACAGCCTCGCCGGCACGCTTCATCGTACTGGCGTAACCAACACACTCGAATATGGCGTGGGCGCCGTCAGAGCCGGACCACGTTTTGATCTTTTCTGCCGACTCGTCGTCTTTTAAAGACACCACCAAATCGGCACCGATTTGTTCGGCCAATTGCAGGCTTTCCGGAGACCGGCTCCAAGCTGCCACTCGCGCCCCAGCCTGTTTGAGGATTTGGATCAAGATTTGACCGATGCCTCCGGCACCCAGCACCACGACGGCGTCGTTCACGTTGATGCGAGCGCGGCGATAAGCGTGTACGGCGGTGATCACCGCGCAGCTTACCAATCCACCCAGTTCAAAAGGAACTTCTTCAGGAAGTTTCAGCAAGTTGGCAGCTGGTGCGGCAAAGTATTCGGCGAATCCGCCGCTTTCCGTGACTCCAATGATCCCCGAGACGTCGGCACACTGCGCGTCACGCCCATCTCGACAGTAGCAGCACTGACCACAGGTCAAAAACAAATGAGGCACGACGCGATCACCAACGGAAATACCCTGTACTCGTTCGCCAACGGCAGAAACAACGCCTGCCGGCTCATGGCCAGGGACGTGTGGTAGCGATGGCACGTAGGCCAGTCCATCCTGAATGTGGAGGTCCGTGCGGCAGATCCCACAACTGCGAGTTTCGATCAGGACATCCTCGGCGCCGATCTCGGGTACCGGAACATCTTCGATGCGAAAAGGTTGACCGATTTCGTGCAGGACGGCTGCTTTCATGAAAAACCTTTCCTGTGTTGCCCCGTGTGCATTTGGTACCAGCCGACTACTTTCGTAATCCGATAATTTCGCGAGCTTCCTCTGTACTGGCAATCGGCCGGCCGACCGATCGGGCCATTTGTACCACGCGATCAACTAGGTCGGCGTTGCATGCTGCGTAGCTTCCATCGGGGTGCTTGCCGCAGTCTTCGTACCCCACTCGAATATGTCCATTCTGTAATAGTCCACGGTTGATCTGCGACCAATATTCCTTGGGACAACGCGACATACAAGACATCGACCAGTTGGCATCGTCGGGTATGTGGTAGACTTGGTTGAACAAGGCCAAATCGGTCATCGGTTGGCAGCTCTGACCTGGCCAACCGAAAAAGAAGGTGCACCACAACGGATTGTCCAGCAGCCCCTTCTCTTCCTCCATCTTGTCGTCGTCGGTCCAAAAGATTCCATCACGGATAATTCGAATCGCGTCGAAGGCACCCGTGTCAAAACATTCCAACTCGGGTTTGACTCCGTGTTGTCGAGCCCATTGGAAATACTGGCGCAGTTCGTTGATCGGATGCACCGAGTAGCAGGCAATCGGCTTGATTTGCTTGGGGTAGGGATCAAAGTATTCGTCGTGGGAATTTACATTCAAGGAGCTCATGTCGGGTTTGATCATTTCCCATAACTTGAGCTTATGTTCAGGCCGCATGCTGGCCAGTCCCTGCTGGATTCCGACGTTGGGCACCTTGTCACGGATTTGGGAGATGATCGCTGCCGTTCGCTCGTAATCCGGGATCTGCAGCTGGCGGCCGTCAGGTTGGACGACGGGATCACGTGAATAGATCCCATGAACATGGTCCATCGTTGCTCCAGCAGCATTCGAATCGATATAATCTTTAGCAATAGCATCTACGATCGACTGCTGATCGCTTCCCGGGTCAAGTTCTTCACATCGTGGGTTAAGCGGGTCTTGCAGCGTGGGATCACAGGTCACGGTGATCACGAGCGGTGTCCACTTCATAAATGGCCTTTTCATTATTTCAAGGGTTGGCACGAGAATAAGTTCAGCGACGGTCCGACAGCTCCGCCGAGGGTTAATAGGATACACAATCGAATGCCCCAACGTAAGAGATGGGGCTAGTCAACAGGAAAAGCCAATTCTGTCGGGCGTCAGTAGCGAAGTTTGTCACGTCAGTGACTTCATCTGGTAGAGGATGAAGTCTCGCTTAGAGAAGTATTTAGCAGGCTTGGTGAACGCGATGTTAGAGGGTGCGAGGACTTCTCCATTTCAGTCCAGCTGGTAGCTTTTCGAAACCGCTTCCAGAGACCCAAGCTCCGATCTTCGGCTGGACTGTAGCGAGGCGGAAATTATAGGGCCTAGCGCACTAGGCAATCACATCCTTCACGACATGGCCGAAAACGTCCGTCAAACGAAAGTCCCGACCGGCATAGTGATAGGTCAAAGCGGTGTGCTCGATTCCCAGTAAGTAGAGCATGGTGGCGTGAAAATCGTACATGCTGACTTTGTTGTCTTGGGCAAAGTAGCCAAATTCGTCTGTGGAACCGTAAGCCATTCCAGGTTTGACGCCGCCACCTGCCATCCACATGGTGAACCCGTACGGATTGTGGTCACGGCCGTCGTTGCCTTGGACGACCGGGGTCCGTCCGAATTCGGTTCCCCAGACCACCAGCGTATCGTCGAGCAGCCCACGCTGCTTCAGATCAATAATCAATGCGGCCACCGGCTGGTCCACTTCGTGGGCATTCGTGGAATGGCCACCGCGTAGATTGCCATGTTGGTCCCACTTATAGCTGTGCGAACACTGCACAAAGCGAACCCCGTTTTCTACTAAACGTCGTGCGAGCAGGCACTGACGGCCGAAGTTGTCGGTCGGACTACCATTGATCCCATACAGGTCATAGGTTTGTTGCGTTTCGCCACTCGTATCGAGCACCTGTGGGGCTTCCATTTGCATGCGAAACGCCAGCTCTAATGATTCGATACGGCCTTCCAGACGCAAGTCACTGGCAGATGAGGCAGCATGCTGACGGTTCGCATCTTGAATCAAATCAAGCTGCATTCGCTGTAGCTCGGCCGTCGGTTCGGCTCGCATCAAGTTTCGTATCTTTGACTGGGTCATCGGAGTTTTGAAATCTCCTACCGCGGTGCCTTGATATGCAGCAGGTAAAAATGCCGAGCCGTAGTTCTGTTGTGCCCCATGCATCATGGGTGGTGAGATCGTAATGAAGCCGGGAAGATTGTCGTTTTCGCTGCCCAGTCCGTAAGCTACCCAGGCGCCCATGCTGGGACGCGTGAACACGGCCGAACCAGTATGCAGCTGCAGGATTGCCCCTCCATGGTCAACTTGTTCGACGTGCATCGAACGAACTAGGCAAATGTCGTCGATCACGTCACCAATTTGGGGAAACAGATCGCTGACCGGCAACCCACTCTGACCGTAACGTCGAAACTTCCAGGGAGACTTCATCAAATTGCCGACTTCGGCGAACTGTAACGGTGTATCGTAGGGCAGCGGTTGACCGTCGTACTTTTCCAATTCTGGTTTAGGATCGAACGAATCGATATGCGAAACGCCGCCGTGCATGAACAGGAAAATCACTTGTTTGGCCCGCGGTCGGAAATGTGAGTTATTTCCTTGGGCCATGCGGGCTAGCAATCCCATTAGAGCAACATTGCCGAAGCCGCAGGCAGTCCGCCGTAGCAATTCACGTCGGGTCACAGTCGTGCCGGAAGGAGATATCATGGAATTCATGGTTGAGTTGTTGAAATGTCCCTTTGCGCCAGTGCCTTCGGTAGGAAACGAATGCGCCGGACGATTGGAAGATCTTCGTAAGTTGTTTCGGAAGGATTTCTTATCCTACTCCAGATAAATAAACTCGTTTAAGCAAAACAAAGACTGGCAAAACGACTGCCAGGCAAATAGCTCTGTTGAATCCATTGTCCGGCCGTTCGCTCGGCGAAAGGCGCGGTAATGTCGCGAAATGGTGGCACGGTCCAAAGCGGTTTGATAAATGGCTACGTGATTGACAGCACCACGAAACAACTCTGAATCCGGGTGACGCGAGCCGAGCGTCAAAGGGACGTCGCCCGTCGGTACTTCCCCCGAGGCTTCAACTTCATCCACGACCCGACCGTTGACATAGAGCCTCCGTTGACCTTCTCCATACGTCAGCGCAACATGTGTCCATTGACCCACAGGAGCTACCAGCGATTCTTCGACGTTCAACCGGTGGCCGCCCAACGTCCCACCGAAGAATTCGGAAAAGACCACATTGCGCCGCTGGCCAGCTACTTCCATTCCGTAAACTCCCAGTTTCCAATATCGTTTCTGAGAACTGTCACGGCCGACGATCGTCATGTACTGTCGAACATCCTCGGGCTTAACCCAGCACTCCACACTGATTGCTTGTCTGGCGCTGTTCAAGGCTTGGTCAGCCGAGAACACTAACTGTTGATCCATTCCGTTTAACTCAATGCCAGGGAGTTGGTAGTAGGCTACCAAACTGTCCTCACGATAAACTAAATCGGCATAGGCCGAGTTGGACGCCGTTTCTTCTTCATGTGCAACCAATTGCTGCATGTCAAGTTGAGAAGCCAATTTCTGATATTTCGACAGGAATTCTTCGGCTCGACTTAGGTCGCTAGTGTTGGCCGCGCGTCCCAGAATCCAATGGTAGGCGGATTGCACTTGAGCAGCGATTTGTTCTTGTGGCGAACCGACGGTTGGCGCAGCGTCCACGACGCGAAGTGCAAGATTCTTGGCCTGAGACCGAGCGAAGCGGCTGTTCAGAAGGAACAGCATTTGTGGTGCGACCGTTGTCTCACCACGTAAGCTCGTCGATTCATGCGAATTGGCGACGTCAAATAGCTTAAGCATTTCAGGACGCCCATTTCGAATCACGGGCAGATAAACGCTCCGTCGCGGATGTTGAAACGGTGGAAAATACTCTTTGCCAGAAATGTCCACGACGTACAGCTCGCGCTGAGCATCATTGGCTGTGTAACCTTCGGTGAACAGTGTCCCGCCCTCCGTCAGGTCCAATTCTCCGCTGGCAGCCAGCATCGCATCACGTATTTGTTCGGCGTCCAAGCGACGTCGGCGCATGCGCCACAACCACTTGTTTTCAGGATCTGCTGCCAGGTGAGCCTCGTTCTCTACATAAGCTTGCCGGTAGGTGCTCGACACGACCATCCAGCGGTGGATGGCTTTGATAGACCAACCGTTTTCGACAAACTGAGCGGCTAACCAGTCGAGCAACTGCGGGTGCGTTGGCTGCTCGCCTTGTAGACCAAAGTTGTCGCTGGTGGAGACAATGCCACGACCAAAATGGTGTTGCCAAATGCGATTGACCATCACACGTGGAGTGAGTGGATTTTGGGGAGACGCGATCCATTGGGCCAATTCCAATCGACCACTTCCCTCGGCCTGGATGGGTTGATGGTCCACCCCTGCAATGACTTGCAGAAACCGACGCGGCGCGATACCCCCCAGCGTACGATAACTTCCACGGTGATGAATCCGTAGATCTCGTGGATTGGGGAAATCACGGACGGTCATCAATTTGGCAGGTTGACCATCGGGTCCAGGTACCTCCGTTTCGATCCACATGGAATCCGCGACGTGATCCCGCATGACTCGTGTGCTGGCGAATATGCCGGCCAATGAGTAATAATCTTTTGTCGGAATGGGATCGAATTTGTGGTCATGGCAACGGGCACAACCGATCGTGAGTCCTAAGAACGCCACTCCGGACGTGTGGAGTTGCTCGTCGGCGATGTCGAGCAACATCTGTCGCTTGTCGCGCATGACGACCGGCTTCGGACCGACTTGGAGAAAACCGGTCGCCACCAGCTGCTCGTAATCGAGGGCCACGTCGTTGGTCTTGGGGAGCAGGTCTCCGGCCAATTGCTCGATGATAAACCGATCATAAGGTTTGTCGTCGTTGAAAGCCTTGATGACGTAATCACGATACCGCCAAGCGTGAAGATAAGCATTGTTTCCATCGTGCGCCGCGGATTCGCCGTAGCGGACAACATCCAGCCAGTGCCGTCCCCAACGTTCTCCATAGCCAGGTGATTCGAGTAGGCGGTCGACTACTGTTGTGAATGCTTCCGGAGACTCGTCCGCCAGGAAATCAGCGATTTCTTCGGCGGTAGGGGGAAGTCCTGTGAGATCAAACGTAACTCGCCGCAGCAGTTGGTACTTGTCGGCCGGTGGTGAGGGCGCGAGTCCTGCTGCTTCCAACTTGGCAAGAATAAAGCGATCAATGGGTGACTCAATCCAGGATTCATCGTTCACCGTCGGTGGCTGTGGCGGCTGAACCGGTTGAAACGCCCAGTATGCCAGTTCCCCGGAAGTAAAGCTCGTTGATTCATCCGGATCATCTGGAACGGCTTTGGGTTGCAAAGGATATTCCGGCCAGACGGCGCCGTCGCGAATCCACTGCTCCAAGATCGCAATTTCTGAATCTGGCAGCTCAGCATCGGGAGGCATTCGTAACTCACCGATCCCGCGGATCAACTGAATGAACCGGCTTTCGTCCGGTTTTCCGGGGACAACTACTGGCCCAGTGTGTCCCCCTTGAAACAGCCGATCGGCCGTGTGTAATCGTAGTCCCGACTTCTCGGTTTTTGGTCCGTGACAACGGAAGCAATGTTTGGCCATCAGCGGCCGAACGCTCTTTTCAAAGAATTGGGCCTGATCCGTCTGTGCCGCAGCGCGCCCAGGTACCACCAAGTACGCAAGGCAAAGAATAGCCAAGGCAAGCCGTACGTTGGCCCAAATTAGAATTTCATAGGTGCGATTATCGACTAGAAAGAACTGCATCTGCAAAATGACTCAATGGAACAGAGATAAGTGGTAAGAATGTCGACTGCCGGAACGCCAAGCTTGTCAGTGGCGGGGAACTATGTCCATTTTGGTGTGAATTCCATTATATCAAGCTAACATAGCTCCGATCTACCCAACCTAAATGTCTCAAAACATGAACGGTTGGCAATTCCTGGGGAATTTCGTACGAGAGGATCTTCGCGGCTTTGTGCTCTGCCAAAAGAGGTATGGAGTTACACGTGGGGTGTGTCATTTTGAGGAAGCGTAGCGCTCGACGAATCTTGGTGTGAGCGTTCATCTCTGATCCTTCCCGACATTCAGGACGACACCACCACGGGCCGTTCCGCTACACACCATCCAATGTTGGATGCCAAAGTATCTAGGAGTGGGCCAGCGCCTGCGGCCTTACTTAGACCCGAGGTGACATAATGCCTGATCCAGTCAGCGATCGTTTTTGATGAAGTTGCTAGTCGTTGTTGACATTTGATTTTCGGTGTAAGAGGGAACTAGCGATTGAACGTGGGTTCCCAAAAAACTACCCTTGTTCGAGTTCCCTTGAAAATCGATGGTCATGAACCATGAGAGGTCTTTCCGTATTAGTTTTGGAGGTCAACCGTCGGCACACGACGAAGAAACGACATAATGGAAACGCCACTAGTGTCTTACGAAGGTAGTGTTATGATGAGCCTTTTGCAGAATATGCACTCCAGGTGGACGATATCATGTCTCGGTTGGACGACAAAATTCTGATAGTGACGGGAAGCACCCAAGGTATCGGTGAAGCGATTGCTATCTCGGCAGCCGAAATGGGGGCTGCGGGGATTGTAATCTGTGGTCGTCAAAAGGACAAAGGCGAGCGCGTCGAGGCTACCATTCGAGAAAAAGGTTGTGCTGCTGTCTACGTGCCGGCCGACTTGTCGTCCGTCGAAGATTGCGAGCGCGTCGTTCAGACGTGCGACGAACAATTTGGTCGAGTGGATTGCCTGGTTAACTCGGCGGCAGACACTAGTCGCGGCACTCTAGAAGATACGACCGTGGCGCTATGGGACTACTTGTTTGCTCTCAATGTTCGGGCCCCTTTTCTGTTGACACAAGCCTGTGTGCGCATCATGCGGCGGGAGCAGATTTCCGGTTCTATCGTGAATATCGCTTCCATTGCCGGATACTGCGGACAGCCTATGATGCTTGGCTATAGTACCACGAAAGGCGCACTCGCAACGATGACTTCCAACTGTGCCAACGCACTGAAGGAAGAACGAATTCGCGTCAATGCTGTCATGCTTGGCTGGGTGGATACTCCGGGTGAGGACACGGTCATGAGAAACAATGGATTTGCCGACGATTGGTTGAAAACGGCCGAACAGGCGATGCCGTTCGGTCGTTTGATCAAAGCGGCAGATGTGGCTCGTCTGTGCGTATATCTTTTGAGCGACGAGTCGGGCGTGATGACCGGTTCGCTGGTTGATTATGCTCAAAGAGCCTCGGCGTTTGTGCCTCCCGTGAAGATCGACTGGTAGCCGCTGATGATTGGCTAATCGTGACTTTGACGATGTCGACGTCCCATCCCGGCCTCAAGTCTGGCCAGATGTTTGTAGTTTCTTGGGCAGCTTGAGCCGAATGAAACAGGCCTCGGTTTGCGACACAGCTTGAACCTGCACCGGGGATTTTTGTTGTTTCTTGACAGCGACCGGCTGTTTCTTCACCAGATTGTCAGCTACCTGACGAGGCTTGTGGTGGCGGACTGTCTGAGCATGGTGAGAGCGATATGCCGATCGACTGCGACCGCGAGATCTGTGGCAGCCAAGCGTGTCATCGCTTGTTCTTTCTAGAGAGAATAGTTCGTTGTCTTGTTACTTTGGTAGGCATGAAGCGGCTCCGAGCGTACAGGCCCAGTTTTAAAAATTTGTTTGGTGGTCTGAATTCGACGCAAGTGTAATGATATAGATTAGTTGTGTTTGATTTTAGGTTTGGGTTTCGGGCTGGGCCGCAGATCCACCAGTGGCAGGACTAATCCGCAGGCACTTCACCTAGGAGGGACGTAAAGTTGGCCAGGATCTTGCTAGAACCGCGTCAATGTTTCGATAGGAAAGGGAATGTAAGGTGGCACATCGGAGGTGAAAAAAGTCCAAAGTTCTCTCTCTGTATGCAGTTGCATCGTTCGGGCTGCGAATCCATTCATCTATCCCGTGAACCATTCCGGCCAATCTTTGTACTGATCCGCGTCGACTGACGCTCTGTTGAATAGGTTTGGTTGATGCCGCGGTCCGGGTGCTTTAAGCGCTGATTCGTACTAAACTGTCACTGAACATGATGTCCCAGGGCGTGGTGGTGGGTCCCTGACGCCACTTCCGCGCACGGTGGTCGTCGTGAAAAGCTGGTCGAGTCCTTCTTCCGATCAAAAAATGAGTTACGAAAAACAAAACACCGCATCACGGAGACCGAAATCGATGACCAAGATCGCACTTAGTGTAACTCGCCTGAATGTGGTGGTCGTATTGGCCATCACATTGAGCGTGTCAGTTTTACCTACAACCGTTCGTGCTCAGTCGGATCGCAATCTGGATGCAGACGATATCGATCGACTGATCCAAGAACTTTCGAATTGGGGACGCTGGGGAGAGAAGGATGAGTTGGGCACGCTGAATCTGATCACTTCAGAAAAAAAACGCCAGGCCGTGCAACTAGTCCGTGAGGGGATCTCGGTTTCGCTGGCACGAGATGTCGAGACGGAGGAGGCTTCCGACAATCCTGATCCGTTCATCCATCAAATGCTGCCGGTCCATCAAGGTAAATGGGCCGCAGATCGATTGACCGTGTCATACCATGGGTACGCTCACACTCACATGGATTCGCTGTGCCATTTGTTTCACCATGGCAGAATGTACAATGGTTTTACTCAGGATCAGGTGACCGATAAAGGGGCCGAGATACTCGATATTGGTAATGTCAAACAGGGGATCCTTACGCGTGGAATCTTGATCGACATTCCCCGTTTAAGGGGGGTGGATTATCTTGAGCCAGGTTCACCTATCTATCCGGAAGAGTTGGATGCGTGGGAGAATCGTGCCGGCATAAATGTAACGAGTGGCGATGTCGTTTTTATCTACACAGGTAGATGGGGGCGCCGTGCGAAGACTGGTGCGTGGGATGCTGAGGCTACGGGTATTGCCGGGCTGCACGCTTCTTGTGCCAAATGGTTACATGCTCGGGACATTGCCATGCTCGGAAGCGATGCGGCGAGTGACGTGATTCCCTCGCGAGTCCAAGGAGTGTCACACCCAGTACACCTATTGATGCTGCATGCGTTGGGTGTTCACATTTTTGATAATTGTGATTTGGAAGGCCTGGCACGCACGGCTGCCAGGCTTAAACGTTGGGAGTTTCTGCTGACTGCCTCGCCAATCCCCGTAACTGGTGGAACCGGTTCTCCACTCAATCCGATTGCCACGTTTTAGCCCTATGCAAATTGATCAAACAACGTTGGAGCAGGCGGCTCGGCTGCTGGAAGTGGGGCGCGGTCAGCCTCCGGCTCCCATCGGCGTCTTACCTGTAGCCTGCCAACCCCAAGACGTTGCCGATGCGATGGCGATTCAGGAGGTGTTGCACAAGCGTCTGGTGGAAGCTCAACACGGACGAGTGGTTGGGACGAAGATCGGTTGCACGACCCGCGTGATGCAAGAATACCTCGGTATGGAGCACCCATGTAGTGGTGGAGTTTTTGACTCCACGGTCCGCCACGATGACGGTGACTTTGATTTTGATTCATTCCTGCACGTGGGAGTTGAATGTGAGATCGCTGCCATCACGGGCCAGGTGATTCGAGCGGCAGATGCACCTCATGACTTGGCAAGTATCATGCCCGCAGTTGTTTCGGTGCACGCTGCGATCGAAGTGGTCGACGACCGATACGTAGATTTCGAACAGCGTGTACCCGATTGGCGCACTTGGTTGGCGGACGATTTCTTTGGTGCGGGTTGTGTACTGGGGCAACCGATTCGCGATTGGCAATGTCTCGATTTGCCAGCGGTGCAGGGAGCCATGTGGATCAATGAGGAGCAAGTCGGTACCGGGTTAGGGCGTGATATTATTCACGGGCATCCGCTAGAAGCACTCGTATGGTTGGCGAATCACGAAGCGGACCGAGGGCGAGACCTACCTGCGAATTGGATGGTGATGTTGGGCAGCGTGGTACAGACCAAGTGGTTGGCCAAAGGTGATGTGGTCAAGGTCAACATCGAAGGTTTGGGGCAGGCCGTGGCTCGATTTGTGTGATCGGACTCGGCTTAGGCGGTTGCCGTCAGAAAACGTTTTTCGATTTTTGTGGCGACGGTGCCGATGTCGTAGTAACCGACCGAAATCCGTCCGACGTGGGTGAGGATGTCGTAGGCCTTCCAGCGATTCCAGCCGTATTCTTCTTCCATCCACAGGATCAGGTGCGCGTAAGCTTCGGCGATGGAACGTTCCATGGGGCGTCCAGTAGCAACGGTCATGATTTCGGAGTCGGATTCGATCCGCACGCAATCCAGCTTCTTGCCTCGAATCAGGTCGACGGTAATTTGCGTTTCGGATGCCATTTCCAATCCCGTAGCGGACAGCTCTCCGTGTCCCATGGCCGCATGGGCATCTCCTAGATAGAGTAGGGCTCCGGGAACAAAAACGGGTAGATATACGGTGTTACCTGGGCAGACCTCAACCAAGTCCATGTTGCCGCCATGAGGCCCTGCGGGATTCGTTGTTGGAATTCCCCAGTCTGGCGTCGTGGCGATGCATCCGATCATCGGTTCGAAAGGGATGGTGATGTGATCATTCCAATAGATCAGCCCGTCACGAATGGGACAGACGTGTGCGCCGGGGGGAACGTCGTCACCCAGCCATTGACTAAGTTGTTTGGGATGGCCTGTGTACGTGGATGCCTGACCATCGCGTGGCACGATGGAGTCGATGTGCACGGCCAGGCAATCTCCGGTTTCGGCACCGCGAACTAAAATAGGACCGGCAACTGGATTGCTGTAGGGGACGGTCGACTTGTCGCGAACGTCATTGTTTGTGCGAATTTGTCCGGAAAGTGCATCTTCGGCTTCCACCAGTAGTGTTTCGCCCGGATCAATTTCGGTTTTGCACTTCAGGTGGCGACTAAACTCATAGTTTAATGGCAAAGGGTTAACTCGTTGCATCGACATGCTCCGTATGTCCATACTGGATGAATGAAACCAATTGAATTGATATGATATCGTCTACCGTATGATAAACTCCATATTGTGTTCCATTGGACGAAGGATAAAAACTGATGATACGTATCGTATTCTGGTGTTTCTTGCTGAGTTCGATGGCCATCTCGTCCTACGGAGAACAAATACCTCCATTTAAATTCGATTGGGGCAGTGAGAAGCTGTCAATTACTGTAGGCGGGAAACCGTTTGCTGACTATTGCTACGAAGTTCCGCGAGCCGGATTCATCAACGTTTTTTCTCCTGCCGGTATTAAGGTGACTCGCAATTATCCACCTCAGCAAGGAGATGACATCGATCACCCACATCATAGCGGAATCTTCTTGACCTTTGGTGATTTGAATGGGATCGATTTCTGGCACATCCATGGCAAGGTCTTGCAGGATGAGGTTATTGACGAAGGCAAAGTTGGTGTTTCAGGACACGGGTTCTCAGTGAAGAAACGTTTCTTGGCGAACGATGAGCAATCCACTCTGTTGAGCGAAGCGTGTCGTTTTACGTTGCGAGTCGTAACAGACGGATATTTGCTGGAATATGACAGTACGTTCACATGTGAGGCTGAGCGGGTAGTGATTGGCAGCAAGGAAGAGGGTGGTTTGGGAGTTCGTGTGGCGACTCCGATGACGGTGAAGTACGGTGGCAAAATGAAGGACGACACTGGTCGTCAAGGCGGCACACAGATCTGGGGGAAACAAGCGAACTGGGTGGAACACAGTGCCAATGTCGACGGAATGCATGTGGGCCTGACGATGATGGTCCATCCGGACAATTTTTCAAATTGTTGGTGGCATGCGCGCGATTACGGTGTGAACGCTGCCAACCCGTTTGGACCACTCAATGATCGCGACAAGCGTACCCGCATGCAGCGTGGTGATCGTCTCCGGATGCGCTATGCGATTTTGGTGCATTCACACGAAAATGCCCGCCAGTACGACGCGGCTGTCGCGTATGAACGTTACATCAAAGGAGACTAGGTACAGAGATACAGGTGTTGGTTAAGTTGACGAGATGACAAAAACACGATTGTCGTTGTCCTTAGCGAACTATCTCCGTCTGATGTATTCGTCGGGAGTCTCTTCGCGCTTCGATTCCCTACAGATGTTAGTTCGTTGACTTATTGACGAAAGGCATGCACAATTCACCGTACATGTATTTCCTGGCAGCAACGTTTTCAACCCCCTTTTGTGAGAAGGATACATCCCATGTTGATGCGCCTATCGATCTTGTTCGTTACCCTACTTTTCATCGGTGGCTCTGCTTCCCTTTGCCGCAGTGCCGAACCCTCTTCAAAGACTCAGGTCACTACTGATGATGTCAAGCAATGGATGAAAACATTATCGAATTGGGGGAGGTGGGGTAACGACGACCAACAAGGCGCGTTGAATCTGATCACGCCTGACAAGCGTCGTCAAGCTGCTGCTCTCGTCAAGGAAGGAATTAGTATCTCGATGGCTCAACCGGCAATCAAAGAAGAAGTGGACAGTTCGGCACCGTTCGAACATTCGGTGACGGTAACTGACGATAGTCCGGCCGGTTCCGCTGGCGATGAGTACAGTGTGAAGTACCACGGATTTACGCAGACACATATGGATGGATTGTGCCATTTGTTCTATCGAAAAAAGATGTACAACGGATTCTCGACCGATACGATCACGCCTCACGGTGCCACGAAGCTGGGTGTGCAAAATTTTCGTGCAGGAGTCTTCACGAAGGCGGTGTTGGTCGATCTTCCCGAGTTGTTTGGCGTGAAGTATCTCCAAGGAGGGACCGCAATCTATCCCGAGCACTTGGAACAATGGGAACAGAAGACGGGTGTCAAGATTGAAGCCGGTGACGCATTGCTCATCCGCACCGGTCGCTGGGAACGCAGGAAACGAACGGGTGCCTGGGAGATCATGGAAGGATCGGCTGGGCTACATGCAGCGTGTTTGCCTTGGTTGAAGGATCGCGATATTGCTGTGATCGGTAGCGACCTGTGCCTGGACGTCGTACCCTCGGGCATTGACGAATTCGAATTACCTGTTCATTGGGTGATTGTGACTTCTATGGGCGTTCCGATTCTGGATAACTGCAATTTCCTCGAAGTCAGCAAAGCCTGCCAGCAGCGACAGCGGTGGAGCTTTCTGATCAATGTGGCTCCCCTGGTTGTGCCGGGTGGAACTGGTTCGCCGATCAATCCAATTGCCACGTTCTGAACGTTGTGAGTTTTTGAGCAGTTGGATTCAACCGGCTCGGGCCGAAATGCATGAAGGGTGTTAGCCGTCTGAGGTGCCACTGCTGGATGAGGTTTGTCCTGCAGGGCTACTCGAAGGGCTTTCGTGCCCCCGGGTGACTATGTCTTATTGCGCCGTTCCATTACCCAGGCAATAGAGCCATTCTTGTCGCTGGTCTCCGTCGTATTGGGCGACCCGCATGTAGATTCGGCTACCACAAATAGCTGGCGTGGCAAACACTTCCGTGCCCAGTTCGTTTTCAGCAACCAATTCAAACTCACCCGGCTGGGCTTTAAAGATAAACGTCTGGCCTTCCTCGTTGGTTGCGTAAAGCAAATCGTCCATCACTACTGGTGACGCGCTGAACGTGCCACCCAAGCGGCCTTTCCACATTTCCTTGCCATTCTTGGCATTCCAACACATAGCGACTCCTGCATCAGCGGTCGCATACAAATATCCATTTCGCAAGATCAGTGAGGGTACGTAGACACGTGTGTTGTTTTCCCAAACAACGTCTCCTGACCCATCCATGCGCACTGCTGCCACATGGTTTTTGGGATATCCACCGCTGCTAAACACAAGCTGACCGTCCGACACGGGCGACGTGACGCATTCGGTTGTGGCACCTTCAATGTTCCAGAGTTGTTTTCCTGTCAGAGGCAGATGACTGGCGATATGGTCGCAGCCGATCATGATCAGTTGGTCCATTCCGGCCGAATGGATGACGATGGGAGATGCGTAGTTCGGTTCTTGCGGTCGCGGCTGTCGCCACACTTCTTTTCCAGAGTTCCGATCCAATGCCACGATTGCTCCGCCGCCTTCCCCTTTGTTATCGGCTGAGACAATGACGAGTTTGCCGTACAGGAATGGCGAAGATGCATATCCTTGGTGGACTTTGTATTTGTGAATGGGTGTCTGCCACAATGGTCGACCATCTTTGCGGTCGAGCGCTGTGGTGTAGACCATGTTATTATTCAGGAAATTGATGAACAGTCGCTCGCCATCACATGCCACAGTAGAAGAAGCTTGGGACGATTTATCGTTGCCTTCAAAGACAAAATCTCCTTCGTGTACAGGTGTGATCCAGCGTTGTGTACCAAAGTTGCGATCGAGACAAATCACGGATTGGATTTGCTTGTCTTCCTCTGCGGTAGCAAGAAATACTTCATCTCCCACAACGATCGGCGAACTGTGTCCGCGTCCGGGTAGGGGTGCTTTCCAGATCACGTTCTGCTGGGCAGACCACTTCAGCGGGGGTTGCTGATTCCCTGGAGCATGTCCATTACGTCGAGGGCCTCGCCACCAGGGCCAGTCCTGGCGAGACACTGTCGGCGCGGTCTGTGGAAGCAGCGAGTCTTGGGCCATGGTGTCTGCAGCGAGCAGCAACAGACCGGCCATGCCACCCACAAATATCCAGCCGGATTGTATCATGCGACATCCTTTATTTTGTTGCATAGCATTACGAAAGAAGGACGTGGCTCATTTTGAGACACGTGCAACAGGATAGCTTGTTAACTGGCGATCTCGGCGATCGCTCGATTGACATCGGCAGCAGCTTCCATATGGACCATATGGCCATATCCGGGAAGAACTCGCACAACGAGCGACTCACCTGACAAGCCAGTGGCATGCGAGGCGGGAATAATTTGGTCATCCTCTCCCCACAAAACCTGCACGGGAACATTCAGTCCCCCAAGTTGTTCACGAACATGGTGTGCTTGATTTCCCTCTGGATCCATCATTTGGTCGGCGATCGTTTGTAATGCTTGCTCAACGCCGTCCAACCGTTTGAATTTCAACATGTCGTCGACAAGTTGGCGGGTGACTAATCCCGGATCGGCAAACAGTTTTTCCAATTGCGGCTTGAGTTGTTTGCGACGGCTGGTTTGAATCATGCCGTTGAGGAAGTCGCCATTAATATCGGTTCCTAATCCGGCACTTGCGATAAGGGTGCAAGACTGAACCTTTTCGGGTGCTTGATGTGCCAACTGAGTGGCAATGGCACCTCCCAATGAGTGGCCGACGACATGTGCCTCGTTTAGGCTGACGGCGCTGAACCAGTCGAGTATGACTTGGACCAAAGTATCCAGCGAACCGTCACCGACATCCTTGCTTGATTGTCCGTGTCCTGGCAGCTCGACAGAATAGACAGTCCGTTCTTCGGCTAGCACCTCATGGTTGAACAACCAGTTGTTCAGATTGCCGCCGAATCCGTGAATAAGCACGATCGTCGGCGATCCGTCTCCTCGTCGCAGGTAGCGAATCTTACGGTCACCCAACAGCACCGATTCAGGGGCGACGGTTGTGATTTCAGTTTCGTCGATCTCAACAGTCGTGGCGGCTTCTTCTACGAACGAGTCGATCGTCGCGTCGTCCGTCTCAGCGTCTGCGATCACGCCGAGCAATGCACCGACAGGTAGATCATCACCTGGCGAAGCCACTTGACGTCTTAAGATGCCGGCAGCTGGAGTGGGCACGGCTCCGGTGATCTTTTCCGATTCGACCTCGACAATATCCATTTCTGCCGTGACGGAGCTACCTTCGGAAACGAGCCATTGTACGACTTTGCCGCGATTCATCGACAAGCCCCACTTGGGCATCGTTAGCCCCTGGATGCGGGCGCTTGCCATGCCTGATACTCCGCGACTTGACGAACTGCATTCATGATGCGTTCGGCGTTTGGTTTGTAAAGATCTTCAAGGCCACCGTTGAACGGTACGGGGGTATGCGGTGCCGTAACCATTTGGATGGGAGCATGCAGAGCAGAGAAGGCGTTTTGCGCCACCAATGCAGAAATGTCGGCGGCCATGCCGCAACGGGGATTCGCTTCGTCTACCACCACGAGTCGATTAGTGGATTCGACGCTTTCCAGAATGGTTTCATCGTCCAGCGGAGAAGTCGAGCGAATGTCGATCACTTCGCAATCGATACCATCACCGGCCATTTGCTCACTAGCTTGCGTGGCAACGTGGACCATTTCTCCTAACGTCACGATCGTCACGTCGTTGCCTTCCCGTACGATTTCAGCTTCACCCAGTGGGATCGAATAAGGGTCCTCGGGGACATCGCCTTCCATCTCATACAGGCCCTTGTGTTCACAGAAGATGACGGGGTCGTTGTCACGGATCGCTTCGATGAGCAACCCTTTGGCATCGTAGGGTGTAGAGGGGACTACACATTTGAGACCAGGGATGTGAGTAAAAATGGAATAAAGTGACTGCGAATGTTGGGCGGCGGCCCGCATTCCCGAGCCAATGATCGTACGTATCACGAGTGGTGTTTGTGCTTTACCACCGAACATATAGCGGAACTTGGCGGCTTGATTGAAAATCTGATCAAAGCAAACTCCGAGAAAGTCGTTGAACATCAGTTCCACGACGGGACGATCACCAGCTGTTGCAGCTCCGATCGCGGCGCCGACAAACGCTGATTCGCTAATGGGAGTATCTATCACCCGATCACCGTATTTGGTGTAGAGTCCTTTTGTGACTCCCATGACACCACCCCAGGCATCCATTTCGCCATCACCACCCTCTCCTCCTGCGATGTCTTCGCCAATGAGGATCACGTTCGGGTCGCGCGCCATTTCCAGGTCGAGCGCTTCATTGATCGCCTGTCGAAAGGTAATAACACGGGACATGGGAGACTCCTAGAACGAATGTGAATTGTTTTGGTTTAGGTTTCGTGACGCTTTGAATGAGGCAGCTGTTACAAGGAAGAATGAAAGACCAGTAGATTGGTATACGTCTTACACATACGAAACGTAGACGTCCGTCAGTAGATCGTCTTCAGTTGGTTCAGGTGCTGCTTTTGCCTGAGCGACAGTGTCTTCGATTAGTTCAGCAATTTCATTGTCAATGGCGTCCAATTCACTGCCTTCAAAGGTTCCTTCTGACGTGACCCGTGCACGAAACAATTGCAGGCAATCGCGCGTTTCGCGCAGTTGTTTGACTTCGTCGACGCCGCGATAAGTTTGCGCGTCGCCTTCGAAATGCCCCATGTAACGTCGCAAATGGCAGTCCAGCAGCGAGGGCCCACCACCTTGTCGAGCTCGCTCGATTGCTTCACCTGCTGCTTCGTACACGGCGAAAAAGTCGTGCCCATCGACTTCCACCGCAGGTAACCCGAAGCCGCGGGCCCGGACAGCGTTGCTTTCCGCTGCAATGGACCAAGATGAGGACGTGGCTTCGGCATAACCATTATCTTCAACGACGAAGACGGCCGGTAGATTCCAAACTTTGGCTAGGTTCAGGCTTTCCAATGTGGTTCCTTGATTGGATCCGCCGTCGCCAACGAACGCCACGGCAACATTGCCTTGGCCGCGTCGTTTTGCTGTCAAGGCGGTTCCACAAATCAAGGGTGGGCCACCACCTACGATGCCGTTTGCCCCGAGCATGCCCAGATCGAGGTCAGCCACGTGCATGGAGCCGCCTTTGCCTGCACAGAGACCGGTCTTTCGGCCGAACAGTTCCGCCATCATGCCATGCACGTCTACCCCCTTGGCAATGCAGTGGCCATGGCCGCGGTGAGTCGATGCGATGTAGTCGTCCTCACTCAAATGCAAGCAGACGCCGGTACCACAGGCTTCTTCACCAGTGTAGAGGTGTACGAAACCTGGGATTTCACCTTGTGCAAACTCTGCTTGTACCCGTTCCTCGAAATCGCGGATCGTGCGCATCATACGATATGCTCGGAGCAGATCGTTCTTGGACAATGCCATGATGATAATCTCCAGCGCGTTTAGTAGATTCTTCGAACGAAGCGAAAGATGTTATCATTGTAACGTCACATTTACGGCGTGTCGTACCCCCCAATAGTATGAAAACTAGATGAAAGTTCTAGGGATTGCGTGCTCTCTTGGCATTTGTGGTGGCCAGCTAGCCTTGCTTTCGAACTGGTCTTGCTCCGAACAACGTCGATACGATATCGTTCCGCGCCAGCATGCCATCGGTTTTTGCAGCCGGAAACGGCTTGAGCAATTCTTAGACCGGGTATTTTACATAAGCCGGACCGAGGTCAGTTTGCTGTTGTCGGAGCATTGCAAATGCCACGAGTTTTAAATACCCACGGAGTTTGTACTTGAAATGAAGAGAAGCGACCCAAGTTCCGGTGTTGTATGCATTTGCTCAATCCGACTTATCAGTCGACCACGTTCCGGGTTAACCATGCTACCAGGTCCCGTAAGCGCGTAGCTGAGCAGCATGTCATTCCCACCATGCTAGTGCCCGGTACCTCAGGGAGGAAACAGGACATGACTCAGTCTGCACTCTATACATTTTACGAAGAGCAAGTACTGCCGACACTTTTCGAACAGCTGGATCGAGTGTTTCCCGAGTTTCGCTGGAACCGTACGACTGCAGGCTGGACGGCACAGCGAATCCATGAGAATGGTTCGACACACCTGTCTCAATCGATTGTGTGTCAACACAATTGGGGTTTTGTAGATCAGACAGGGACCACGACCAGCTGGCTGGCCTACGCGAGTGCCGGCCTGGCAGACCGTGGATTCGTCGGTGCCCTGAGACATCTTGCCTCGCTGGCCGGAATCTATGAATCGGCTTTGCCGACGGCGTTTTCTCTTTACGATGTGGAACAGGCAGAGTCCAACGAGCGGCGGCGTTATCTGGTGGAATCTTACCTCGGTTACTGCCATGCAGCGCTACACAGTGAATCGGGGCGACAAGCCCGATTGGCTTTACGTCGAGACTACCAGATGGATGACCGGCAAGTCTTATCCTTGCCAGTGGGATACCTTACGACTCCGGATGAGGTGGCTCAGCGCCTGACCTCCGTTGGATTTTCACGAGAAGAGATCATTGCATCACATGTCGTATGTGATCCTCGTTTGGCCGGTCGCTTAATCGTTCCCTGGCGCGATCGCTGGGGACGCGTGGCAACAATTGTTGCTTTGGATGCGGGAGACACGCGTATTGGCGAACGGGAGGTATTGTATTTGCGAGGTGGCCGCAAGCCGCAGGCCTTTGGACTCGACGTGGCACTGCGTCTGGGATCGGGAGGCCGTGATCATTTGCTGCTGGTCGACCGTATTGTGGACGTACTGTATTTGCAATCACTTGGAGTGGCGAACGTTGCGGCGGTGACGACTCCTCATTCACCGGTGAAGACAGAGCAATGGCAACACTTGGCTGATCACGGCGTCCGGACGGTCACGTTGGTATTGGGTGGCCAGGATCGTTGGGGACAACGGACCGTTACATCGCTCAAACAATCCTATGCGGCCGGTCGAGCTCCCCAGCTATTTACGTTGACCAATCGTGAGTTGATGGGGACATCGGGAGCCGCAGACTTTGTGCGACGAGAAGGTCTCGAGAGGTTCCGACGAGTGTTGAGGCACCGTATCCACGGTTTTCAGTTTGTGGCACTCGATATCGCGCAACGCCACCGCTCGTCGACCGGGTGGAGCGAGCAGACCACCCGACAGATCTTAGTTGAATCAGCCGATTTCGATCGAGCTCAGCGGCAGACTGCGAATGCCAACGATCTGGACAAATACTTTTGGCCGACGATTGTGGAACAGAAAGTTGGGCACGCGGTCCCCAATTCGGTTTCCCGTTTCCATAGTCAGGATCCGCGAGATTTAGGTCAGTTTTGGGGGCGCTCTTTTTCGATTTCTGCTTCGGCTTACCAAGATGCAAGCACACTTTTGTCTGACCTGGAATTGTCATTGAGAAAAGGAGACTGGATTACATTCCACCAGTTGTTGGCGGCAGCCCACAAAGATATTGGCAATGTTCGGCTGACAGGATCTGACGAAGGTAATCCGAAGCTAGGAATTAACGAATGGCGATTATTCACTTCGTTGCAGCAGGCTTATCGCGCACGCGATTGGCAGCAGTTTCAGTCGCTGATTCGTCTTGTTGCTGAGGGTCAGGACCGAACTTGGGATGGTTGGGGGAATTCAATGCCACTTCCAAACGACACATCGTCGCACACTCCCAGCGCTTGGGAGACGGAATCCACATTCGGCGGTGGCGGGAGTGAGTCCCCGGCGGAGTCTGGGGTATCGAGCGATGTAAAAGCAATTCGTGATCTGGCGTATGCCGTGTCGCACGAACGAAATCGACCAGACGGTTGGGCCGGCGGTAACCACAGTACCCGTTACGAGCCGGCAAGCAGCCAAGCAACAGCCGCACGTCAGGCGGAAACGGAGTGGGAGAATTCAGACCTAGTAGTACATTGACACAACGATTCTGAATTCCCATTCGTGGTGTTATCCATGAGGGCAACGGATTTCTTCCCCATCTGAGCGTAGCGAAGGATTTTGGAGATGATTGGTCGTGCCGAGATTCGCTGGACGTTTTGCTTCCGCCGCTTGCAGGGAAGACCGGACTGAGGCCGTGTAGTTCATGCTGGAGCCGCACAAATGTATCGAGCGGATACCCAACTGAATGTTCCATGTTGGAACAAGCATTGCGATCGAAGTTCCGACGCCAAAGGCATTTGCCCCGTGCGGTTTACCCACTATGACCCTAACTTTCTTTCCGTGCAACCAGCAGGCACAAGTCTTGCCAAGGCTCCTGCAGCACATCATCGAGGATGGTCACGGAGAAGCCTTGGCCTGTGAGAAGATCTGCGGCTGCTGGTAGCAAGAAAGTCAAGTAATACATGATGAAGGGCGGAGAAACGAACCAATTTCTTAAGTGCATGGCCGCATTGAATGAACGGGAGAGCCAGTATCGCCGCGAGTTCCAGGGTGGTGCGTGTGCGGTCAACAATACCAGTCGGCCACCTGGAAGCAGAGATTGGTGTATTTGTTCGATGAATTTGGGTTGGTCTGCTGGCAGGATATGACCGATAGCGCCAAAACAAACCGCCACATCAAATTCTTTCTGGAACGGCAAATCGAGCGCGTCTACACGTAGAAACTCTATCGTCGCGCTCCCTGGTGCCTGAGCCACTTTTTGGCGCCCGACTTCGATCATGCCCTGGCTGATGTCGACTCCTACGACGCGTTCCTTACACAGCGGTCGCAGCATTTCCATGCCGGCACCCGTTCCACAGCACACATCGAGCGCTGACCTAGTAGGGCCCTCAGCGGCAATCAAGGTTGCGACTTGTGCCAACAGGTCTTCCGGTGTGCGAAATGGAGTCCAGTCGAATTTAGGAGCCAGTAAGTCGTAGCCGCGCTCGGTGGACGAAAGCGCTTGCCGCGCCAGCTCCCAAAAAGAAGGGCCTTGTGGATGAAACATGAGTAGGCTGCCGGCACAAGAAAAACGCAATCCAAAAAAATTTTGCCCAGGGCCGAAACTTACCAAGCCCACAGGTGTTTTATGGAGTGGTAGTCCGGGAGTCAACGGTGAAAACCTCTCCCGGCTCGGCCAGCCGGAAACCAAGCGTGTTTCTGCCATTTCTGCTCGCTACTGAGCGCGCACGGCTTGGCGTATGGACATGTACCACAGCTTGGTCCTTCCGTCGTGTGGGCTAACTCACAGGGGGATTTTTCCGATGCCATGGCATCAAGACTGGAGAAAACAGAAATGAGGTTTCCTCAGCAGAATCGAAAACCGCGACATGCACGTGTGGAATACTTAGAAACTCGCACTTTGATGGCGGGAGACGTGATGGCAGGAGTCGCCAATGGTGCGCTGGTCATTCAGGGTGATGAATTGGATAATCACGTTCTGATTGAAGCTGGCGAGCAAGAAGGATCGTACGTCATTAGCGGCTTGCTTGATGCGGAAGGCAATGACACCACGGTGAATGGTGAAGCGTCCGTCATGATCGACGGTGTGACACGTGGTATCCTCGCCAACATGCGGGCGGGTAACGATCGAGTCGGGGTGAAGGGTGTGGAGGTGCATGGTAACCTTCTGGTGAATGGTGGCCGTGGACACGACGACATCGACGTGTTGGATTCCACGGTGGCCCGTAATGCCGTGTTGCGTATGGGAAGTGGACACGATACGGCGCATGTCACTGGTTCAAACATTGCAGGAAACCTCATCATTGGTGGTCGTCCTCAACGCCCACCGACTCCTCCACCCACTCCAGTTGGTGAAGGCTCTTCGACCGGTGGTGACACGGCCGTGGAAGCGGAGGCCACTGAAGGCATTCCACCTGCCAGCATCGTTGGCGTGGCTGGTACCGATGTCGGCCGTCATCTGACGATCAAGACGGGTTGGAGCCGTGACGAGATTAACGTCGTCGGTACCAAGGCTGGTGCTGGCATAGGAATCCACACTGGTGCCGGACACGACGATGTCAACATCGGTGAATCCAAAACAGGGCGACTGCACGTCGGTACCGGGCTGGGAGACGATGCTGTGTCTCTGGCAGGCGTAACGACGCGAAAAGGAACGTCCATCAGAGGAGGCCGAGGCAGCGATGATCTTCAGGTTGCCGATTCCAATCTTGGACGACTGGCTGTGTTTGGTGGCGATGGACCGATGGACCACGTGATGCTCGTAGGCAGTACGGTCCGTGGCCCACTGGTTGTTCGAGGCGGCGCTGGAACGGATTCGGTCGAATTGGCGAACATGGAAGTTCAAGGACCGACATTCATCAACACTGGTCCTGGAGAGGATAGTGTGCGAGTTGTGGATTCGACATTCGCGCGCATGTTCATGGCCCACACAGGGGCTGATGACGACCACGCGAGTGTGTTTGGATCGAAGTTTGCCGGCCCTGTCATCCTGCATGGTGGACTGGGTGAAGATACTCTGAAGGAGAACAACAACCAATTCCAAAATGTTTTCCTGGAGGATTTTGAACTCTAGGTCGTCTAGAGCCTCCTCCCTTTCAAGTCTCTCACGACGAGCTATGGGAGCACTCCCATAGCTCGTCGGTGTCGGGTGAGATCGTCTGGATCGAACGGTAATTGTCTATTTTCGGAGGCTCATCCAATGGCAAGTCACACTGATGATAGGCTTTTTCTACTGGTCCCACCTCAGACACACTGAGGCCGGCGCTTTCGGCTGGGCGGTACACAATTGCTGTCCGACTAAACGCTGAACTTAAATAGCAGCACGTCGCCGTCTTCGACGATGTAGTCTTTGGCTTCCTGACGAACCAGATTTTGAGCTTTCATCTCCCGTTCGCTCCCGAGACGAATCAAATCTTCGCTGCGCATCGTTTCGGCGCGAATAAAACCTCGCGCCATGTCAGTGTGGATATTTCCGGCGGCTTCGACGGCCGAACCTCCTTGGTTGAGCAGCCACGAACGGACTTCCTTTTCTCCTGCGGTAAAAAAGAGAAATTGTCCGGAGGCATCCAACAGCATGCGCAACAGTCCATCTCGGTCGGCAGCTTCGATTTCCATTTCCTCCAGGAATTGTTGTTTTTCCTCAGGGTCGAACTGTGACAGCTCCAATTCCAGTCTAAGCCGCAGCGCTGCACGGGGAACGTCACCGGGAATCTGAGAAGCAACACCGGTAGTATCTGCCAAATCGTCAGCCCCATTGAGTATCACGAAGCGTGGTTTCTGGGTGAATAGTTGAAACGATCGGGTTGCCCGGATTTGTTGCTCGTTCAATTCTTCCACGTTGATGACCTTGCCAGATTCCAACGCAGCTGCAATCGGCTCAAGTGCTTCTAACTCTGCCTGTTGCTCCTCACGGTCCGGCCTGGGTTTCTTGACCGACTCACGTAGCCGTTCGATTCGGCCGGTGACGATTTCGAAATCGGCCAAAAGAAGGTCTTCTTGAAAGCGGTTGAGCTCGGCGATGGGATCGGTTTGTCCATCGTAGGCTCCTACAACCAGTACCAGGCAGCCAGCTTCGCGGATTTGCGCTAGGCGTCCTGCGTTGCCTTCGTGAGTTCGGCTGAGTCCTGGTGTATCGACCAATTCCAGCTGCGCGAGCGTGATCTTCTTGGGGTGGTAGATTTCACAAAGTGCGTTGACGCGTTGATCGGGAACCGCAGCCATAGCACTCTGCGAGACATGCGCCAGGGCCGGGTCCGGTTCTATGCCGGTGAGCCACTGAAACAGCGTGCTCTTTCCGGCAGATTGGTATCCTGTTAGACCTATTTTCATAAGGTAATGGTGTTTCCGACGTAGAGAATGAAAGGATGGTGAACGGTCATCTGCTTTAGCTCTTTCGAGTGGAACGGCAAGCCTGTTGGTACCTGGGAAGACTATATCGACGGGTCGATCTGCTACGGTTCTTGCGTTCTATCGAGAACGGGTGTGGTGGATAGCGTACTTTGCAAGGCTGTCATCGCCTGTTCGACGGTTTGCAATTCCTGGTAATTCAGTTTGTCTCCTCCAAAGCGAATACGATAAAAGGCTTCGACCACACGACGAGGCATTGAAGCGACCTTTTGTCTATGTGGTTGGTCTGCCAACTGGCCCCCGACCTCCTGCGCAAACTCATATTGTGTTTGTCCAGGCAAACGTTGCCAGCCATGTTGAGCTAATAGCGATTCCAAACGATCATAGAATTCTACGCTTGGCTTGCCTCGGATGGGAGCCGGCGTGCGGCTTTGGCGAAATTTTTGCCACACTTGTTGCAAGGGTTCCCGCAGCAGACGGTGCACTCCGGCAACCAGCAATAATACAGTGGCTGTGACCAGTCCGGCTCGCCAATTAAACCATTTCAATTCCATGATCTGCTGCAGTAAGGTTCCCCAGGTTTCCCTGCCAAAAACAACGCGGAGAAAGTTGGTGATTCTTTCTAGTAGTGGTCGATAAATTGATTTGTACTGCCGTTCTGAGTTGAGCCCTACAACGTACTCACTCCATAGTAGCTGCGTATAGTCTACCCATTGTGACATGCGTGCCACGATACTATTGCGAGAGGATATGGGTAGCCCCCCGTGTCCAGGTGGTGTTGGATCCAGACGCAACCAGGCTCCACTGCTGGTCCATTCGTGATGACGGTGGGAGGGCGGTATTTGATCTGGTTCCAGGTAAGCTTCTACCCAAGCGTGGGCATGTTCTTCACGGACAATGAAGTACTTGCCGAAGGAGTTATATTCCCCTCCCAAATAACCGACGACTAACCGCGATGGAATACCTTGGGTACGGAGCATCAAAGCGAGTGTGCTGGCAAAATACTCGCAATGTCCGGACCGATGATTGGCGACAAAGTCTTCGATCGGATCGACTCCTGGTTGCCGTAATGCTTGGACTCGATCGAAATCCGTTTCGTATTGATAATCCCCTGAGTTGCGCAGATGTGATTCCAATGCCCGCGCCAATGACAGCCTGTCGGTGGCACGGGCATCGGACGCCACACTGTCGGCAATCTCCTTCAAGCGAGGAAACTGAGCCAAATCAATTTCTAGAAGCTGGCGAATCTCTTGTGCGTTTTCTATTTCTGAGGTGTACTGGCAATGCCCAATCATTGAATCCTGCCATCCGGAGGCGAAGGTCGTGGTTGACAGGGAGTAGCGAAACTCGCCCCTTTGCCGGTAATTGTCGTCGAGTCGATGTACTAGTTGGCGCTCACGGACATTGTAGATGACCCCATTAGGAGTTCGTTCGTTCTGATAGATGGGATATACTGAGAATAAGATTTGATCGCGTCGCGGTTCCAACACGATCTCTTGGCGTATGAGAAATTGGTCAACCGGTACTGCGTTCAGTTGTACATATTCATCGGCGATATTCAAATCGACTTGCCTCCATTGGCCTGCCCCGTCTGTGGTGGAGTAATCCCACAAGACCGTTCCGCGGAAATACGGTTCTCCGATGATGGGATACGGTTCTTCGGAATGCGGATCTACAAAAGTGACTCTCATTACTTTTTGACCGCTGCGCCGAAGCATGCCAGTTTCGTTGAAGGTGACTTTTGGGGTAAACCCAATTTCTTGTTCCGACGTTCGTTCGGATTGCCATTCTGAGGTTCCCGCTCGTGGTATCGTAAAAAACAGTGCGCAGGAGATGATCATTGTTGCGCACCCCATCGTGACCACACAACGCACCAGGCCTCCCAATGTCAAATCGCGGACTAGCTCGACGTAAGACAAATTTGCCAACATGCGGAATGGATCCGCAGTACTTTCCGATCCTTGGATGTTCTCTTGCGAAGTTGCCGCTGAGCTGGGATTAGGGATCTCTTCCGCCGCATGCCGCGCCAATTCTCGATGAAAGAAAAATAGGCACATGGCTGTCAAAGCGGCAAACATATAGATCACCAACATGATGCCGAATTGAAGTGCTAGTCCCAATGCCGAGGCCACCACCACCTGCAAAAGACTTAACACCAACAAATGACCATACAAACGATTGTTCTTTTTTTGAAACAACAGTACGATTTGCAAATATACCAGCAGGTTAGCAACCGCAAACAACTGCTCCTGTTTGTGTTCGAACTCAAAAAAATCTGATAGACAAAAAACAACTGCCAGGATGCCGGCAATATTCGCCACGATCGTATTCAAACGAATGATGCGCCAAAAGTCAGTGAGGAATACGGAGACAACGGCAGAGCCCACAGCAAACATGGGTAGCAGATGGTTGTTTTGCCCCATGCCCAATAGGAGCGAGCCCATGGCGACCAAGGCCGCGATATTAAGCTGTAGAAGGTTTTCCAAAGGCACGATTTAAGACTCCAGCCGAAAATATTCAGCAGATTCATCGTTCGATACATCGATGCTGACAATCTGCCCTAGAAGGTTGCGTTTCTTAGGATCGTCCCAGATGGAAGCGAAACGCTCCGTGTCGCTGAAGTCATTGGTACGAGTACTCACGACGACCACTTTCATTCCGGGAGCGATCCTGTCCAGAGCGGTTTCTAGCAGCTCAGGAAAACGATCGTTGGAAGTGCTGGCCACTCCCGCCAAATGATCCATGATTTCATAGAGCAATCCCATGGAAGCCGCACCGCGCAGGCAGTGTATCTGTTGTCCCACGGTTCCGAATAAAATCTGACTACCGCCTCGGCGACATATTTCTTCCACAATGGTTGCCGCAAAAGAAACAGCACGTTCGCAAGGCGATGATTCAGATGCGTCGGGATTTCCAGGATGCCAGAGATCGACGATCAATGCCAGATTCTGATTTCGTTGTCTCTCGAATTGACGAATCTTTAACGAACCTCGCTTGGCCGACGTTCGCCAATGAATCCAGCGTCGGCTATCACCCGAACGCCAGTCACGCAACCCGTAAAAGTCTCCTTCGACCAGGCCGTGTCGGTGGCGTGATTGCTGAGTACCCAATCGTTCCGACTGAACTAGCTTCGTCCATTGTCTTGTGAGTTGGCCTAGCTGAGGGTAAACGACGAGTTGGTCCGTGCATTTGACCTGCATCGAGCGGCGCAACAGACCGAGAGGAAAACGAGTCGAAATACACGCGGGACCGAATTGGTAATGCCCACGCTGCATCAACCGACCACGATAGATCAAGCGTTGCGTTTCCCCTGCGCGCACTCTTACGGCCATGACCTGAGCCGAAGAGGTTTGTGGTGATGTAGAGGATTCCAATCGCCGAATGGGATCCTCCAACGAGATGGCCCAACTGTCATTGCGGGACCGACTGTTGGTCACGGACAATTCGATGATCAGCAGGTCGCCGGCACAAATCCGTTCCGGTAGATTCCGGGTGACGACCAATCCTCGTAAGGTGGTGGTGATTGCCCACCAGTTAAAGACCAATGGTCCGATCATCATCCCCGTGAGCAACAGCAGCAGATTGATCTCGCGCAAGAAGGCACCGATCACCACAAAGAAAAGCACAAACAGATAGTAGAATCCTTCGTGCGTGATCGTCAATCGGTGTTTATGCAGCACAGTGGACTCTATCCGCTTGTACGAAATAGTGGCATCTGTCTGCCAAACAAATCAATCTGGCACAGTCGTGTCTTCGACAATCCTGCGCACCAAAGCTTCTACCGCGTCTCGATGACCTCCATGCAAATAACCTTTGGCAATCACTCGATGAGCAAGCACTGGGACGGACAATCGCTTGACATCGTCGGGTGTGACAAATGAGCGTTCTTCGATCAATGCCAACGATTGTGCGGCACGAGTCAAGCAAAGGGCTCCCCGTGTGCTGATGCCCACGTGCAATTCGTCACATTCTCGAGTCGATTCAACGATGTTCAACACGTAACGGTAAATCGCGTCGTCCACGCGGACATCACGAACAGCGTGTTGGAGTTCCATCACTTGGGTCGCATCAATGACGGGTTGCATGCCGTCCACCGGATCCGACTCACGATGGCTGACCAGGACTTGCATTTCGTCCTCTCGCGGAGGATATCCCATGGTCGTCCGCAGCAAAAAACGATCTAACTGGCTTTCGGGTAAAGGATACGTGCCCTCGAACTCGAACGGGTTTTGCGTAGCGATGATCATGAATGGTGCCGGAAGTTTGTGAGTCTGACCATCGACCGACACCTGAGAGTCGCTCATTGCTTCCAATAAAGCGCTTTGTGTGCGAGGTGGAGTGCGGTTGATTTCATCTGCCAATACCACGTTGGCAAAGATGGGGCCGCGGTCGAAGGTAAACTCACCCGTCCGTTGGTTGTACACACTGCTACCCACGATATCGCTGGGCAACAGGTCGGGAGTGAACTGCAGACGACAAAAGTTGCCGTGTATACTCTTCGCCAGAGCCTTCCCGACAAGTGTCTTGCCAACGCCAGGCACATCCTCCAGCAAAATGTGTTCACCGGATAGTAGCCCTACCAGGCATAAGCGGACCACGTCCCGTTTCCCCAGGACAACATCGCAAATATTGCTTTCCAGCTCGCTAACGCGACTTTGTAGCTCCGTGGCCATTTTCACTCCTGTGCGCTGAGCCACAAACGGCGAATCGAAAGAACCGTCTGTTTCTATCGTATCCGCGAATGACCTAGCTGGTCCAGTCCTCGTCCTTTCCTGATGGTGGATTTTTGTGGTGGACACATGGCAGAATCAACTTCAGAGGAACGGTGGCAGCCGCTCGAAGGCGGTGGTACATTGAAGGCACCACACGGGCAACACCGTTTTCCTCATCCCGCTATGGTTTTCTTTAAACACACTTCGTCCAACGACGCCAATCAAGACACAGGAATTCACCTGCGTCGGCTGGGTTCCCGAAAGCCACCCTTACCTGGCAGGTATTGGCTCAACCTTGCGCTCCCAGGACCGCTTCGGCTTGCGCCCGCTGAACCAACAAGGCGAAAGCGTTCGGTCTACGATTCCAACGATCCGTTGGGTGTTTTTTGGGACGGCAATGTCTTGTTGTGCCGGTGTCCCGAGTGTGGTGCGCCCATGTCCTTGCGATTGTGGCTATCTGTGGCTGATTGTTGGCAGTGTGATCTCAGTATTGCCCTCACCGTGGAACAGGTGAGGGCCTTGTCGGGTGCGGCTGCTCCAGCGTTACCACCCGACACGCTTCATCGAGAGACGACAGTCCTACCGAAACCTCCTACTACTCCACCTTCGATACCCGTCTCGTCAAGCCAGACTCGCCCCCGGTCTCCTGAACCTACCTTGCAACCTGTACGGCGGCGTAAGCCCGTGAGGAGTATTCGGCCGGTAAAGCAGCCGTGGTGGCGAAGTTTGCCCGCGTGGATGGTGAGTGGCGTTCTGCACATGATTGCCCTGGCACTTCTTGCTCTGCTGTTCACCGAAGCAACCCGTAGTGACCCAACCATTGTGTTGTCCACCGAGGTTAGTCCCATGCGACGCGAAGGCGGACCACAGGATCTGCAGGTTGTTATGGACGAAGTTAAATTTGACTTGCCGATCCCACCGGACGTGCAGCAACAGACCGAACCGTTACGCATGGCCCTGATTCGAGCCGATCAGGATGCTCGGGAGTTGCGATTGGACCCCTCTGTGCCTCATAGAGACCTGCCTGACCTGGAGCGTGTGAAGCAGACGATTGTGCGTAGTGATTCACGACAGGCCATGTTGGCTGCGAGAGATCCTCGGGTCCGAGTGGAAATGATTCGCCAAGAAGGTGGTACCACGTTGACTGAAGCAGCGGTTTCACGTGGATTACGCTGGCTGCACTTGCATCAAAGTAATGATGGCAGTTGGAGCCTGGATCGGTTCCATCATACGGGGTCTTGCGACGGCCGCTGTCATGGGCATGCTACGTTGCGTAGCGATGCAGCCGCAACCGCGTTGGTTTTGCTGCCTTTTTTGGGTGCGGGTCAAACTCATCTGGTTGGCCGTTATCAAGACTCCGTGTCGCTGGGACTGCGCTGGTTGATCGAACATCAGGAACCTGACGGAGATTTACGGGCTGATAGCGAGGGAAACAGTGGAATGTACGCACACGGACAAGCTGCCATTGTGTTGTGTGAGGCATATGCGATGACGGGAGATGCACAATTACAGGAACCGGCTCAGCGTGCCGTCGATTTTATCGTCGCCGCGCAGCACGAAGCTGGCGGCTGGCGATACCGACCGGGTGAACCTGGAGATACCAGTGTCCTTGGTTGGCAATTGATGGCGCTTCAAAGTGCTCGGGCAGCCGACCTGGAAGTTCCTCAGCACGTGTTGGAAAATGCAGGGCACTTCCTGGATACCGTGACCGATTTTGACGGAGTACTTTACGCCTACATGCATGGCAAACAGCCTACGCATGTGATGACTGCCGAAGCGTTGCTCTGTCGAATGTATTTAGGGTGGGATATGTCGCACGTGGGTCTGCGCAACGGAGTCGAGCAACTGATTGAGAAGCACCTTCCGGACCGAGGGCAATCCAATTTTTACTATTGGTATTACGGTACCCAAGTCATGCACCATGTGGGGGGTGCTGCCTGGCGAGAATGGAACCATTCTGTGCGCGATGTCCTGGTGGATTCTCAGGAAACGTCTGGACATCAGGCAGGCAGTTGGGAGCCCCAAGGGCAACATGACGTGACAGGAGGGCGTCTCTATACGACAGCCTTAGCCACCTGTACTTTAGAAGTTTACTACCGGCACGTTCCTATCTTTAGACAGATCGAATTGTAAGGTCATCAGCAAATCTTTACCGAGTCACCTTTGGCATGATTCGGGGCGTGAAGGTGACTGTAGATCACTTGCGTCACACCTCCTTGATTCAGATGGTGATGTAAGATGCGACGTTCATGTAGGAGCGAGCTACGGCAGAAAACCTCGCTCACGCAATTCTTGCAGGTTGTCGGGGGCGCTGTGCCAGACACGGTCTGTCGCGTATTTCAGCACCGCCACATTCCCCAGATCGGGAGGAGCGGACAAAATGGCAACTCGATCCTCGTCCTCGTCGTCTAGCTTTTGGTTCAGCTGCTCGATCGTATCACTCATTGTGCCTGGGACAAGCCGGCGATCGCCACTACGGTTCTCAAGTCTCATATTCGAGAACCGAGCTGATCGTGCCAACAGGAACTGGACGACATCTTCTTCTTCGGGGTTCTCAAAAAAATTCTTCAATTGCGCATTGTCACCATCAGGCCTAATGATCATGGCCCGGTTGATGCGAACATCGCCTTGTGTCACCGACACGGCTGCTTTGCCTGCCGACTCGCCACACACCAGATAGTATGGCAAAACGGTCTCACCAAAGGTGAACAAGGAATACTCGACGGGACGCTCAATGTCCACGGCATTCCAAGCTTGTAGGAATCGGTTCTCAGCGTCAAAGTTAGAATACATACTCCATCACGCTCATCGTCCTGCCTTTAAGAATGCCTGGCTGGTGCGACACCGTATGCCTGGCTGGTGCGACACTTGCGACGAGTGTGCCGTCCACATTGCTAGAAGGATCTTTCAGTCACGGCCTGTAGCGACTGCCTTGGCCGGAAAACACTTCTAGATTACTCGGTTTTTTGGGACTTTAATCGGACCCCCATTTTTTCCAATTCGGGAATGAGCGTTTCTTTGGATTCGTCCTTGAGTGGATTTTCTTCTAGACGAAGATTCCAGAACGGGGCGAACCGTTTTTCGCCTTCGATGTCTTTCTTTGCCATGTTGACGAGTGGACTGATGTCTTCGATCTGGTTCTTTTGCAAAAAAGTCCAGCGTAGCTCAGTCAATTCTGTCAGTGGAGTGACATCTTTGACGGCATTGCGCTGCAAGTCCAAATTGGAGAGCCATTTCAACTGTTTGAGAGACGAGATGTCACTGACTTGATTGTCCGCCAAGTAGAGTGACCAGATTTTGGAAAGTTCCGCGACAGGGGAAATGTCCGAAATGCGGTTGTCGGTCAGATAGAGCGAGTTCATGGCTTTGAGCTCACTGACCGCTGAGATCTCTTCTACTTTGTTATGTTCCAACTGCAAGTATTGTAGTTTTTGTAACTTAGACAAAGCACTAATGTCCGTCACGCGATTGTAAGATAAGTCGAGCAACTGGATATTGGGGCTTGATGTGAGCGGTGTGACGTCTTCGATTTCGTTTTTGGCAAGGCTGACTTCGGCCAGATTCACGCAGTGTTCCAATCCGGTCAAATCCTTGATGCCCCGCTCATCAGCATGCAGAAAATATATTGTCGACAAATCTTCGCTGGTGAACTCCTCTTTTTCAATTTGCTTCCGCTTGAGAATCTCACGCAAAACCTTTTGCAGATTTTCATCGGGGACTTCCACTTTGTCGGCCAAGACGATGTTTGTCGACGAAGTCGAAACCACCAATATCGCGAAGAGGAGGCAGCCGATGAGACCAAATTTATGTCGATATAAATACACCACACGTTCTCCTTAGGTAGGTCCGCAATGCTGGTTCTATCAAGTTACAGTGAGCACACGGTGAGACGGACCATGGAACCAGCCAACGAATCTATTATTCTTGATCCAAGCGCGGTTGGCAAGCGTGGTGAGGCTTAAAAGGGCCATATCTTGATCGCCAGAGAAGCCTTCCACATAAATAGAGAGAACGAGGAAGGCCTGAAATGTCGACAAATCGAAGCCGAGGGGCCAGAATCAAGCGGTAAACGAAGGCAGGATCAAGACTTCACTTGGCAAATTACGAACCAATCAATCACCGATTACCATACGTTTCGGCTGTTGATCCATTCTGTGATGGCTGACTTACGTTCTGCCATCCGCGTCGGACGGATCTCGATTTGGCCGTCAGCATCCAGTCGCGTGATCGTCGATGTGATCTCCTCAGTCGCACCTTTTGGTTCAATCGCCGATGGATCGTAGTTCACAACCAGGGGCCATGGTTCGCTAAGGGTTACGCAGACAGAGCGTGCAGCGGAATCCAAGCATGAGATGATCGACCACGGTCCTTTGGAGAGGTTTTGCAGGCTGGTTTGTGGCGAGTCGTTTTGCATGTTGGCGAACGAAGTTATCCAGGCATCAGCCGAACTCGACTCGATGCCGTTAGCACCTTCGACGCTCATCGTTAGATTGCCAAGCCAGTGACTGTCGGCCGAGACGTGCTCGTTGACGTTCCTGTGTGAGACCAGTAATTCAAAATCGACGGAGGTGGTGGGAGTCCCGATTTGCTCAAACGATTCTCCCAGGGCGGGCATAACAATGCTCCCCAGGGTGATCCACACGATGAGTATTTCGAAGTGTAGCGTTGCTGGAGTGGTCAACGGTATCGTCCTTCTCCAGACGAAAACTGGCAGAAATGCTAACCATGTGAAGCAACCGGCGGCGATTCGTCCGATCGAACAACAACGTGGCCAGCGTACACAAGCCAGGCAGATCAAAGCACCGACGCAACTCAAAATCCACGCTTGAGGTTCGGGAACAACGACTACGGTACCCGAATACATGACCGTCCCCTGCGACAGACTAAAAGGGTCCAACGTTGCCCGGAATACACTGGCCGGCTGTTGGTTATTGTCAAACAGAGGTGAAGAAGCACTGGTTGTGACCCCGGTGTCGTCGATACCGGTAAGGATCAATGAGAACCCCTCCGGGTTGAGCAATTGTTGGGTAGACGTGTTGTGGAAGGAGAAACCCGGACCTGGTGCCAGGGTTAACCCGCCGCCTATAGAAGAGATAATGCCGCCAGAATTCCCACTGTGGTCGGCTGCGAAGGTCGCGCTGTTAAATGAGCCCACAACGATGACTTTTTCGTCTGAATCCTTGAAAGAAAAAGATCCGGGGCCAAGCTGGCTGGAAATAGAATCTCCAGAATCGACGCCGTTGTTGTCTAGGTCGATGACAACCGTCGACTGAACGGCAAATCCTGAACTAATAGAAAACACAGCGTCTGCAAATGGTGCATTCCAAGTCCCTGACCCGGATGTTAATTCGAATAACAGTGTGTCGGTAAGCGCGTTGGGGTCGGTGGGTGTGACGAATCCTGTACCATCAAAAGAGATGAATCCAGCATCGGATTCAGAGAAGGTAGCGTCGTACAGGTAGGTGCCGCTGGGTACCATCGTGGCCCAGGCCGCCCCGTGGAGGGCCATCGTCAGTAGCAGTCCCAAAACCGCTGAGTGCAAGGCATTGAAACGACGAGAATCGTTCATGAGCGTTCTCCTCCGTAAGGGAAGGGCAAGCTTCCGTGTTTTACCCCCCTGACTATCGTCCGTCAGAGGTCTAGCTTAGCCAGATCCAGCCCCAAGTGTCTCAAAGATACAGTGTCACAAAGATGCAGCGTCACAAAGATGCAGCGTCTCAAGAATACATTCGATTTCGACGGCGGTGATGCATTCCACTGTGTTCCTGTGAATGGCGGTTACTGGTTCGGCGGCTTTTCCAGCTCGTTTTGCTGGCCGCCCGAGCACGAGCATGTCGACCCACCGGCATACTAGCTCGTTCGCGGCGTGGATCTGCATTACCGACATTCCAGAGTTCTTCTTCGCAAACTTCATCTTCCCAATGGTTCATTACGTCACTCCTATTAACGTGTAAAACCAATCGAGTGGATGTGAGTCTGGCGACCCACGGTGGTTACAGAAACATCCTGTTAATACAACTCATACTGCGCACGGCTGTTGAAGAAAAGAGCGATTTCGTTGTGCCGGTATCCAGACGTTTGCTAGCAGTGCTATCATGATGAGACAGGACGACGGGAAATACTGGACATGAGAAGCCTGGGACCGAAAACACTGAAGGCAACACCATCCCTTCGCTTTTCAATGTTCTCCACAATTCCTATCCGAATACTTCCAGAACTGGTGTGCCACCTTCGACGACTTTGATGGGTCGGCCTATGGGACTCATGTTCTCGTGATCCGCATCAATCTTCAAAGCTTGGCAGAAGGTTTGAAAGAGATCCGAGACGCCTACAGGACGTTCTGTTACTTCAACACCCCCTGCATCCGTGCGTCCGATCACCTGGCCACCCTGCACGCCGGCGCCTGCCAGGGCGAGTGAGAATGCTTTGGGGTAGTGATCTCGCCCGGCCCGTGGGTTGATACGGGGTGTGCGCCCAAACTCACCCATCCAGATGACCAGTGTCCGTTCCAACATTCCTCGCTGTTTTAGATCTTCGAGCAATTGTGCATAGGACCTATCCATCTGCTGGCACAATTCACGCGTTCTGGCGAAGTTGTCTTGATGAGTGTCCCAGTTCCCCAATTCGATTTCTACGAAAGTAACGCCTGCTTCGACCAATCGTCGCGCCAATAAGCATCCTTGTCCGAATGAGGATTCTCCGTAGGCGGCTTGCATCGTGGCTGGTTCCTGTTGTATGTCGAAGACCGCCATGTCAGGGCTGAGCACCAGATTCCGAGCTTCCTGGTAAAGCGACCTCTGTTCAATCACTTGGTTTTCTAAACCGGGAATGTTAATTTCTGACTCCAATTGGTTTAGCAGTCCCATCCTTCGGCGAAATCGGCTTGGGGCAACAGGCAACTCGGTGTTCCTAGGAGCCGCATCGGCGCGTTGCATGGTGAACGGCTCATACTCGACTCCCAAGAAACCAGCTCCTGATGAGTTACGGCGCTGGGCACCGATTTTTACAAACGCCGGTAGATCGTGGTCGGTTCTGGTGAGCTGCTGAGCCACGATCGAGCCGAGGGCTGGATGTCGGACGCTTGGAGTAGGGATGTTACCGGTATGCAACAAAAAGCTTGCTCTTGGGTGACTGCCTTCTTTACTATTCATGGACCGTATCACACAGATATCCTGCATCTTACGGGCGGTGAGAGGCAGATTTTCAGCGATTTCGATTCCGGCGACCGATGTGGAAATGGCGCGAGTTTCGCCACTGTGTCGATGCTCAGGTTTTGGTGCGAATGTTTCAAACTGACTCGGTCCGCCCTTCATCCATAACAGGATGCAGGCATAATCTTGTTCCCGTGATCCCGTTGCATGCGCCGCGAGTAGTTCGGGCCAATGCATGTATCCGGTGGACAACAACCCTAACCCTGAACCGAGACATCGTATGACATCGCGTCGGTGGATTGTCGATTGTTCATGGCTAGTCTGTTGAGTCGTCATGAGAATCTTTCTCGCAGTAAAGGATACATCGCTTTGCCATTACGGTCTGTCAGATTCGAAAACGAAATTCGACCGAGTTGACCAGTGTCCACAGGATGTCTTCGAATGCGGCTTGTCGATCACCTACATTGCGGACGAATGCTAAACAAGTTGCCAGTTCCACTTTTGTAGGCTTTCTGGCCAAGCAGCGCACGTATAGTTCATGAACTAACTGATCGTCTTCGAGTTCTAACAACCATCGCCTCAGCCCCAGTGCTCTTTTACTTAGAATCGCTCGGTTGACTTGTGGCGAGTTCATCAAGGTCAACGCTTGAGGAATGGATGCCACAATTTCGTCTCGCGGTTGGCTAGGGTCGTAACCGAACATGTTTTGGAACGCCACCCTTTGTCCACGATACTTTTTACGTCTTCGTTTCTCGCGGTTGCTCATCACATCGGAGTTGTTGGCGTCAACGGATTGCAGGAATACGTTATGCAGCTGATCCGATCGTAACGGTTGAGGTCGGTTCGCAGAAAACCGAACGTCGTCTGCATTGCCGCGCGGACGGCTGGTGCGCTGATAAGCCTCGGTAGCCATGATCGTTCGGAATAGCCAGTGAATGTCGTGACCGTGGCTGACGAACTCAGCAGATAGGTAAGCCAATGTTTTCGGAGCGTAGATATCTCGATCGGGGCCTAAATCATCGATCGGCTCGACGAAACCTTCTCCTACCAATTCGGACCAAATCCTGTTGACGAACGCTTTCGAAAACCATTCATTGTTGGCAGAGGTCATCCATGTGGCCAATGCAGCTCGACGCTGAGCATCCGAGACTCCCAAAGCCAGTTTTTGGCCTGTGGCGAAAAACGAGGGCTGTATGATTTTTCCAGGTGACGAAGGGTTTTCCAAATCGGACATCCGATGTTCCAGTGTTCCGCGAACGCGCTGCTTTACTTTCTTCCGGTGACGGTCCGGTCGATCGTGCGATAACACGTGAAAAATCTGTTGGCCCATCACACGCTTTCGCCGCAGGGCGATGCGTGGAAAAAAAGCTGCCAACTCGTGAAACTGTTCACGCTTCCAGCGATCGAATGGATGATCGTGGCATTGCGCACATTGGATTTGGATACCCATGAAGATGCGAGAAATTTCCGCGGCTGTGTTTTCGGGTTCTCCCGATTGGGCGAAGATGATGGCCGTGTTGCCATTTTCTGTCACATTTCCAGTGGCCGTGACGAATTCTTGCGCAATTTCATCCCAGGGTGTATTGTCACGAAAATGCTGCGACAAATAGTCTGTCAACGATTGAGTCACGACGATGGCTCGATCTTCAGTGCGGCGATAGAGGATCACGTCGCGCCAGTAGCGCCCCCAATTGGTACCAAATTTGGAATCTAACAGGAGTCGGTCAACGAGCTTCGACCGTTTATTGGGGTCGGACGAAGATGCAAACTTTTTCATCTCATCGGAAGTGGGCAGCTGGCCCGTCAAATCCAAATAGACTCGGCGTAGATAAGTCAAATCGTCTGTAAGCGGTGCAAGAGCAACCAATGAATGCTGCGAGAATATCTCGTCTTGCAGTAACTGGTCCACATGTTGTGCCGGAAGAACCACGAGACCATTGCCGTTCACTTCCGACGTGAAAGACAGGCAACAACCCAGCAGTGCTATGAAGGCAATCTGCATGAACGAATGTACTAGATTCCACTTGATGGGATACATCATTTCACGTTGGAGTAGTTGATGCATGCGCAAAGTAGGTCAGGGAGCAGGAGTGCTGTAACCTATTTTGCACGTGTGATTGTGACGTAGCGCAATGCCCGAAGAATCTCGGTGTGATCTGGTCTCACTGAGATCCTGCGCTGTGCTCAGGATGACCATTCACGCAGGATGACACCCGTTAAATGAAACACCGAGAGACCGTCTTAGGTTCCGATTTCGGGAAGAAATATAGAGAATATAAGCCGGCGCTTTGGGAATCTTGTTCTTTCCTAACCCGAAGCCGTAGCGAGGGATACAATCAAAGGCAGTGTATCCCTTGCAGACGCATCGGGTTACGGATTCCCAGAAAAAACGCGTTCGCGCAACAGCACCACCAATGATTGGGTCCTAACGACTTCGAGTCCGATAGCTGGTTCGGAATCGGTTGGATTTTGTCTTGTCGCTGGAAGCATCTCGCTGGGTGGCAGACTGGCCACGTGACTGTTGACGGACGAGCATTTTAAGACGGGCATTGGTATCTGGTGGAAGCGTCATGTTGCGTGTCATCATGTCCGACCGGCTTAGCGTGCCGGTGCAACCTTTCTGATAGGAAGAATGAGCATGAGATTGCCGCCGTGCGATCATCTTGCTACCTGGCTTTCACACGTCCCTCACCCAACAACCTCTCGTGAACGGGGTCCTCTGTCAACGGAAAAGCTTAACATTCGTCGAGAATCCAACGATTTTAGAATCGGTCAAAGAAACAATCGGACGAATGCGTGTAACCGGTAAGACGAGACGTGGTTTCACGAACCCTGTACGAGGAACTTCCAGAGAAGTCGGTGACCGAGCGAATGTTTTTTGGCCAGGAAGTGGCCGATCGTATTACCGAGGTGCAGCGCGTCTTGCGGCGGCGGCCGGATTCAGTTTGGCTTGAACCGGATCGGGATTGGCATGCGGATGCGTACCCGTGTCCAGCAGCATCGGACCGGCCCAGAAAAACGGGTGGTCGGCTGTCAATCCTCCTTCATAATTTGGCGAAAAACGGACGCGAGGTTCGCGTTGTGGATCCAATTCCGTCCCCCGAGTTAACTGGACGCTCCGCTGCCAAGCGGTAGCGGCGTCCGAATTCGGTAGTTCACGGGAGAACTCCACGATCAAATCGTAGGCGGTTTGGCCGCCACTCCGCCAGCGATTGATCAATACGGTTCTTGCTCCGGTCGCCATGAGTCCGCATGTGGTAAGAAACAACTCACTGCCGTCTCGAATGCCTGCCCGTTTAAGACCGTCTTCGGCTGGACTGTGAAAGCCTGGTAGCAAAACCTGTGCGGGGGCGCCCCAAGGCAGCAAAAACCAGTCCGATAAGCGATTCCCCGGTTTTCCCGCTTCAGTTTGCGCGGGGGCCCATTCGTAAGGAAGTCGTTTACTATCGGAGATATCCTGCAGCACGGTCAAGCGATCCCAGAAAGGAGCCGCCATTCTGGTGGGTGCCAGCTGAGGTGATTCCAGCAATAGTGTTTCACGCTGTAACGCGGTAAGTTTTTCGACGGTCTCAGTCGCCGATTGGTTGTCATCTTTGCTAAAGATTTTTCCTGGTACCACTGCCATTTTGCGTATCGGCCGTTGAAAATCGCTATGTGGATTTGCCAACGACAGCGTGGGTGCGTAGCGAATCTTTAAAGTCGAGACCAAGGGCCGTAGTCCTCCGTCCTGTTCTCTATGCAGCGTTTCAAAAGGTAGATACCACAACACACCATCCGGCACGATGACCAACTCTTCGATGCTGTCCCAGTCCTCTGGAGCGTTTTTGGGAAACAGATGTGCCAGCAACTCGGCAGATTCCGATTTCCATTTCTTGTCTTGTAGTAACTCAAGTTTCAGTTGGTTGTTTCGATCGTGATTCCCCCAGCGTCGCAAGATAGCGGCGGTCAGCTGATGGACGTTAGCAGAGGGGTCAACGAGCCAATTGGAATATTTGTCCTTGGAGAGCGCATAGACGAACAGTTGTTGGTCGACGGCAAAAAAGATCACGAAAAGCTGACCGCTGCGTATTTTTTTACGCATTTGACCAACACTTGTGCGCGGTGGGAAAGAGAACTCGGATGGTTCTCGTCGAACCGCAAGCCGGTGTAGCATATGTTCTTGTAGATCTGTCATACGAGTCAGATTCTGAAACAATGAAGACAACTCCCTTGTTTGTTTCGTTCCATCCGGGGCGACGGGTTGTGCGGAAATCGTCTGTCGCAACTTGGCTACGTCCTGGAACAATTTGGCAAGTTCCGGATACTTCACCAACATATCCTGTCTTTGCAGTTTGGCCTCTTCGCTCAACATCTCATTGGGAGCGGCCAACAACCAGCGTAGCGCCAGCAAACGACCACCCAGGGGTAATGACGCATAAAAGCGTCGTCGACGAATATGGTCCGCGATTTCTAAGGCTTTTTCGAACTGTTTGTTGTCGTGAGCCAATAAGAACCATTGCACCCAGGCGGAATCGGCTGGTGAAGTGACGAAGCTCAAGGATTCGAATGGCTGATGAACCCAGTTGGACGCAGTTGGATCCGTTAACAGACCGTCGAACAATGTTCCCGTAATGCGCGGAGTGATCTTGCCTTCTTGGAAGAGTTTTTCGACCAAGGCAATCTGAAATAACCGAAGCGAGGAATTGTGCCCCCAGGCCAGGGCTTCTCGCAGAGCCGTTTCCCCGGAATTCACACGACCACGCTCGAACTGCAAGAGCGCCGTTTGAAAGTGAAAACGGGTGCCCAAGCGTCCTTGCCGCATGTCTCGTCGACCCAATAGGTTTCCGGCATCACGTAACGTGGTTTCGGCTTGAGCCACGTTGTCACGGTATACCAGCTGTTCGCTGGTCATCAGTAGCAGCGCAGTACACAACGGGTCCAGGTTTTTGATGCGTGCCCAGCGGGTAGCCGGAATCAAGGGAGCGTACACTCCGGGTTGATTCGAAATCAGATGTACCGTAGCCGCATGGTCAAAGGCCTCTGCGACGACGTCGGCCTGATAGTAATACGCACCGACATAGGTCGCTTCCAATAACAGCTCGGCTGCCATCTCCAGCTGATCGCGCGCCGTTGCCGACTTGCCAAGTTCCAGCAACACGCAGGGAGTAAGTGGATGATCGAACTGGCCATCCAACACGATGGCTCGCTGCAGATGTTTCGTTGCTTGTTCCTGCTGATCGGCCCCCAGATAAGCCAATCCTAGCAGGGCGTCGATCCAGCCTTCCGACCAATGGTTGGGTGGTACTTGCGGTCCACGCAGGGACTGGATGAGTCTGCCCGTGAGAGGATCATGTCGACAAGCCGGTCCCATGAGTTCATTTCGGCGGCGAATGGAAAGTGCTAGGCACCTCAAGATCTCGCTAACGCGCAGCGGAACCATTTCGGGGGCTGCCACGACACCTCCGCGCCGAAGGGCATTTTCGTTGTCCATCCGTCCTTGAAAACTGAGCATGGTTTCCGGGATTCGTCCCACGACGCTTTGTCGATTCGACGAGCCCCATTGGATGTCGGAGCGTCGAGTCGGAGATGCTGCGATGCGATCTGGGAACCGGACGCGGAGCAACCATCCTTGCTGTGCCAGGTGAATTCGGATCGCCGTGTCGTACTGGTCCAATGCTTGGGTCAGATTGCCCATATGGTAGTAGCACTCACCGGCCATGGTGTGATAGCAGATGGCATCGACCCAGCGTCCCAACGAACTAAAGACTCCGTTACGCGCAGCACGACGAAAATCTTGTAACGCGTCGCTATAGTCTCCTCGTTGGTATTCGTTAAATGCGGCAAAATAAGTTGGTCCGGGGACTGCCTTGGACTGATTCCGCTGGAAATTGCGTTGCGCATAGACTGCAGGAGACCAAATACCGGTCGTCAGAACCAGGAAGACGACGAGCCGGACAGGATGGTCAAACGCGATTCCCCGACACCGATCGAGCAAGATCATGATGGGACTCCTCTGTTCCAAGGGACAGTAACAACAACTCAGCAGTTGCTGTAAGAACTGGCCCACACTTTCATGATAGCGGATCTATTACAATCGAGCGACCTTATCGATTAAGTAAAGCTCGATCCCCTGGCGAGACGATAACGGTTGCAACGATTGCGCCGCCCACCAGGAGGTCAAAGCCGATGGTATCAAATCTATTGGATAGAACGAGTCGCAGCTGTCTTTGCATGCTAGCCGCTGGAACTATGTTGCTGGCAACCGGTTGCCAAGTAGACATTGCGGGACAAACGCTGCCCAGCCCCTGGTATCAACACGACGATATTCAGTATTTTCCTCATGGGCCTGAGTTTATGCTGTCAAGAGAAGCGGCTGCTATGGACGAGTATCGAGCTCGTCAGGCGGTCGATCCGGATCGGCAGCCATAAGGCGCGATTTGATTCTTGGCGATGCTATCTGAGCGAAACGGTAGGACTTCGAGAATCATTCCGCTTCGACTAAAATAGCGGAATGGCGCTTGAAAAACTGGGTCCTTATCGTATCGGTGAAACGCTTGGCCGCGGTGGGATGGGGACCGTCTATCGCGGAGTCAATGAAGATACGGATGAGCTCGCAGCCGTTAAAGTTCTTTCGTCGGTGTTGGCGGCTGACGAGGCCTTCCGTGAGCGTTTTCAGTCCGAGATTGAAACGCTCAAAACGCTAAGGCATCCCAATATCGTTCAATTGTATGGTTATGGGGAGCAAGACGGTCACCTCTTCTACGCCATGGAACTGGTCGAAGGGATCAATTTGGAAGAAGAGATTCAGAATGGGCGTCGATTTCATTGGCGGGAAACCATTCGTATTGGTATCGAAACCTGCCGGGCTCTTAAACATGCTCATGACTGTGGTGTGATCCACCGGGATTTAAAACCGGCCAATTTGCTGTTGGACCGGCAAGACCACATCAAGTTGACAGATTTTGGTATCGCGAAGCTCTTTGGGCAAACGCAAATGACGGCGATGGGTGGCGTGATGGGGACCGCCGACTATATGGCCCCTGAACAGGCAGAGGGCCGTCCGGTGACCCCTCGATCTGACTTGTACAGCGTCGGCAGCGTTATGTACGCCTTGCTTTCAGGACGGCCACCGTTTCGTGGCAAGACCATGGGCGAAGTCCTACACATGTTGCGTTATGCCGACCCGAAACCGGTTCGGAATCGCGCTCCTGATGTGCCGCCTGCGTTGGAAAAAATTATTAGTCAGCTACTAGAAAAGTCTCCACAAAAACGGATTCCTACAGCCTTGGCACTTTCAAATGTGTTGCAGGCAACCGAGTTTGCTCTGTCGCAAACTCAACGGAGCGAAGATGCCGACGAAATCGACAAAACGTTTTCCGAAGATCCCCAGGCCAAACAGATCCAGGCCACCGACGAAACTCTTGTCGAAGTCTCCTCGCCGGTTGATTCCAAGATGCCGACCCGAGCTGATTCGGGATCCGATCGTAAATCACCGATTCCGCAGGATGAGCTTCCCGTGGCGAGTCGGACCGAAGATCACTTCACGACGGTACCGGCATCTGAGCTGGGGAGGTCTCCTGCTACCCCAACATCTCCGTCTGAAGTGGGGGAACGGGTTCTCGTCCTTTTCAAATGGTTGATAGCCATGGCCGTTACCGCAGGAATCGTAAGCATTGTCTTCGTTGCCTTGCAACCGCCTTCGGCAAATCAATTATTCCACGAAATACAGCAATCGGCCTCGCTGAACGACTCTACACAGCTCGCGGCGGCCGTTGACAAGATCCAGCAATTTGTCTCACAGTTCCCCGAAGACTCACGTGTTTCCGAATTAAATGACTTGGAAGAAAAGCTGGCGTTAGACCTGTTGCAAAAACGGTATGAAGTGCGAGCTAGAACTCAACTTGACCTGCATTCGCTTTCCGCGATGGAGCGGACCTACGTGGGCATCTTGAGATTGGTGGAACCTGAAATAAAAGCTTTACACTTGCAAGCGTTTTTGGACTTATTTGCTGGCCAGGATGATCCTTCGTCACAGGAACTTGATTGCTTGCGGTTGGCCAAACGGCAGCTGGACGTGTTGCAGGAGACGATGGCAACACCTTATCCGGCCGATTTAGACTTTTTAAGAACTCGTCTTGCTGACGCAGCGACTCTGCGCGAAAGTCAGCCGGAAAAGGCAGCGGCCATCTGGAAAAGTATTGTGCGTTTGTACGAGTATCAGTCGTGGGCCACTGAAGTGGTGGAAGAAGCGCGGTGGCAACTTCGAGCCACCGAACCTTAAATGGTGATGTTGGCTTGACATGGTTTTTGGCAGAATACCGAAATGGGCAATGTCAAGAACCGTAAGCCGAGTGGTTCAAAATCGCAACATATCGATCACGGCTTGCTGGACCAGCTGACCATCGTGCCATAACGACGACGCCATTAAGAAAACCGAGCCGCCAGCCAGTAGAAACAACGGGATCGCTCCAGGATTTCGTGGTGACGTTTCTGCTTTCAATCGCTCTGCGAGTGCCAGCTGTAACTGCCGCCAGCCTTCGACATTCTGTTGGTGCCCTACCGATTTGAGTTGGATGTAACGCATCGACGCAAACGACTCAATGCTCGCGTTCACGCCCAGGTTGGGAAAGTGAAGCATTTGCCCGCATTGTTCGGTCTCCAAGTCCAATTCTTTCGTCAAGCTTGTCAACAATGACCAGAATTGCGTGGCGCCCATGTTGTAAATCACTATTCGTGGTCGAGTCGATAGGCTACCCCAAAGCACGCACAGTAAGTACAAGGCGATGAGTAGCACCCATACGGCTGCGCCTAGCCAATGGCCCATGTCGCCGGGAACCACCGGTCCGTACCAGGCCGGAACCGTGTCGGGATAGAACAATTCCATAGGTCCCGCGATCACGAATCCGATGACACCCAAACCCAAAGTCAAGTTGTCGCGGAATCCGCTCACCAGATGTGCCCGACGGCGAAATTGTATAGCCCCTAGGATTGTCGCATACGCCGCCAACGGACCCAGAGCAATGCAGAGGTGAAGAGAGTCCATTCGAGGCTTTCCTGGAGTCGAAAAAGAGTGTTCCTAGGCGTATTTCTTCGATTTTAGTGTGGCCGATGAAGACCGTCAAACGACCCCATTTGCGACGGTTGTGCGAGCTTGCGTCACCTGTCATTAACGCTTACTATCCAGGGGCTGTGAGGAGCTTTCTTTCGAACCGTTTTGCGAGATTTGATGCTTATGTCAGCGGCTGATGAACCAAGGCGAGACTTCGTGCGCGAATTCGTGCAAAAGGACAACGAGTCCGGCAAGTACGATCAACGGGTCCACACGCGATTTCCACCAGAACCGAACGGTTACTTGCACATTGGGCATGCGAAATCGTTTTGCTTGAATTTCGGGATCGCCGAAGATTTTCAAGGACTCTGCAATTTGCGCTTGGACGATACGAATCCAACCAAGGAAGGCGACGAATACGTCCAGTCCATTCAAGAAGATGTACGTTGGCTGGGATTCGACTGGCAAGATCGATTGTTCTTCGCGTCTGATTATTTTCCGCAACTTTATGAATGGGCTTTGCAGTTGATCCGGGCTGGAAATGCCTTCGTGTGTGATTTGAACGGTGACCAAATGCGTGAGTTTCGTGGTACGCTCACCGATCCTGGTAAAAATAGCCCCTTTCGTGACCGATCGGTAGAAGAAAATCTGGATCTGTTTGCCCGGATGAAGTCTGGAGAATTTCCTGACGGAAGTCGAACTTTACGGGCCAAGATCGACATGGCCCATGCAAATCTAAACATGCGTGATCCAGTGATGTACCGTATCTTACACGCCACCCATCATCGGACTGGCGATGAGTGGTGTATTTACCCGACGTACGATTTTACTCATGGTCAGAGCGATTCACTGGAACGCATTACTCATTCTATTTGTACGCTCGAATTCGAAAATCACCGTCCACTGTACGAGTGGTACCTACGTGAACTTGGCATCTATGCGCCTCAACAGATCGAGTTTGCCCGTTTGAATCTTACCTATACGGTGATGAGCAAGCGGAGATTGTTGCAATTGGTAACTAATAATCTCGTCAACGGTTGGGATGATCCCAGGATGCCCACGATTTGTGGACTGCGACGACGCGGCTATTTGCCTTCATCCATCCGTTCATTCTGCGGCAAGATTGGGGTTACGAAATACGACGGTATGACCGACATTGCCGTTTTGGAAGGCTGTTTGCGAGAAGACCTGAATCGAGTGGCACCGCGTGTGATGGCGGTATTACGACCGCTACGCGTCGTGATCGAAAACTATCCAGAACAGCAGGTCGAACAGCTGGAAGCGGTCAACAATCCTGAAGATCCATCGGCCGGTACCCGACAGGTACCGTTTTCCCGAGAAATCTACATTGAACAAGATGATTTTATGGAAGATCCCCCCAAAAAGTTCTTCCGTCTTGCCCCAGGACGTGAAGTCCGCCTGCGGTACGGATACTTCATCACCTGTACCGACGTTGTACGAGACTCAGAGACGGGAGACATTGTCGAGCTCCGCTGTCGTTACGATCCGGAAACAAAAGGAGGCTCGGCGCCCGACGGACGTAAAGTGAAAGGGACCATCCACTGGGTCTCTGCGGCTCACGCGGTTCCAGCAGAAGTTCGCTTGTATGACCATTTGTTTGATCGTGAGAATCCGTCTGCGGTGGAAGAGGGGCACGAGTGGACGGACTATTTGAATCCGAATTCGTTAGAAACATTGATGGATTGTCAACTGGAGCCATCGTTGCAAAAAGCAACTGTTGGTGATCGCTTCCAATTTGAGCGATTGGGATACTTTTCTGTCGATCCGGACTCTCAGTCAGACAGACTTGTCTTTAATCGTACTGTGACGCTTCGTGATAAGTGGGCCAAGATGAAAAAGAAATCGGGCTAGTGGTGTTTCAACTTTCTATTTGTCATTGAAAAGCTGAACTCGCTCCCGCCGCACGTTTCTTCACTCTTCCGCTGGGAGCTCTTCAGCGACTTTAGTGGCTCCCCTACATGTAGGTCGGAACGGAGGAAATGCGTAACTTGCTGGAGTTTTGCTCTTTTTCTTGATTCCAGTTTTGCACATCTGGTGAAATTTCATTCAAGAAATGGGTGCTGTTCCGGCAATGACGATCTTTCTTGATCTGGCCTACCAGACTGCCACGAAATCTGAAGAAGAGTTCCCTCTGGGAAGGTCTCGAGGAACGAGCGAGAGCGATCAAGCAACGGTTTGCCAACTAAGGAGAGTTCACTGAACCATGTGCGCTCTCGCCGGCCGTTGCGTGTCCGACCGGAGAAAGTTGTCCTGGTGAAACGAAGGCAATCTAGCCGTAAAAAATTTACGTCGACGGCGACAAGGCCAGCGAGTGGAATCGAAACTTGGGTCCCTGCCGGAGCTAGGGCCTACAGCTTACACGATAAGCGAGGTGAGTGTTGAAACCGAGCCTATGCTCGTGTCCTTCTGGACAAGCTCCACAGCAGCAGACTAGCCAAGCTCCACAGTGTGAAGGTCCCTGGCTCGGGAATCGAGATTCCCTGTCCCGCGTAACCACTGGGAGAAAAACTCGTTGAAAGCGAATTGAAATCCGTGATGTCAACATCGTCATCGCCGTCGAAGTTTCCGTCAATAAAACCAGGTGACGGCACAATTCCTCCGGGGGCGAAGTTGGTTGACAACGAATTGAAGTCAGTAATATCCACCTTCCGGTTCAACTCCGTATCGCCTCGGCGGTAGGGTGTTCCAAATGAATTGTGCGTGGCCGCCTGAGAAAGCCAGGAATCAATGTCGAGGCCATTCAGCGTCATGTCAGAATTCATGTCAAACTGGTTGCCAGCTCCGACGGCGACGCCACCCACCAAATCTCCCTGGTCGAACAGCAGGTTAATATCGGCCAGGTCACAATTGGTGTCGCCTGTAAAGTCGCAGCCTGTTCCTGATGTTGTTAGGAATGCCAGGCCGAACGGGGCATTAGAACCTACGTTGAGCACGGTTTCGATGGAGGATCCATTCAGGTTGGATCGTTGAATGGTCGATAGATCGGGTTGGGTGAAATAGACTTTCCCGCCAGTGACATCCACAGCAATTTCTTCGATGTCATTCAATCCGCTGGAAATGATATTTGTGGCTCCTGTCCCGTCCAAATTCGATCGCCACACCTGACCAGTGTCGTTTGCAGCTGACTGTCCCCAGTACAACCTCTGATTCGTTTGATCCAGCGCCAAGCCATTAGCGGCGACGACCGAGCTGTCCAACAGCTGAATTTGCTCGTTAACCGTTCCATTCAGATTGCTGCGCCGAATCACGGCAGTACCACCCGTATTGTCCTCACTCCAGTACAACTTGGCACCGATCGGGTCCACAGCCAGGGCCACCGGTTGAGACGCTGTACCGGTAACAATATCTTCCACGACAGTGCCGTCCAGGTTAGATCTTTGAATTTTATTTTCCGACGGCATGGACCAGTATAATTTTCCGGCACTGGAATCTACAGCAATTCCATAAGGCGAGGACGATGCGGTCGAAAAGATCGATTCGATGTTGCCGCCGTTCAAATCAGCCCGACGAATCCCTCCTATCTCGGCCCAGTAGATTTTTCCACCTGTTGGATCCACGTCCGTGTGCAATGGCGTGCCCAAGCCTGAAGTGACGATCGGGGTCACGTTGTTCCCATCTGCATCGGACGTCTGCAATTGAGGGACCAATAGGGCCTCGGTCCAATACAAGTCGCCTGCCTGTGCCTGTGAAAACGTTGTCCAGGCATGGAGCATGAGGAATAGAGCAACTACTGTAGTCAGCTGTTGTTTCGCGGGAGGTGCCTGCTTCATAGGTGTCCTGTCACAATCTTTATCTTTCCAGTGGTGAACGAAATTGCCAACTTTCCCCAAACCCGGCACAGTTTGACAGCGGTACTAAGTCAAATCCGGTGCGACTCACCACACGCTCGGATCAACCAGAAAAATGCCTACCTCCAGTATAACAATTTTCGCACCTGAAACTGTCAAGTTTCTTTAGGAAACCCGAATTACTTAGTTCCTTAGTTGGCAGGATGCTGGGGAACCGTGCCAAGGGCCACCCAGGCGTCCTATCTATTGTGATTATAACGTGTTAGACGGGAACCGTTTTTTCGATCCGGGATCTATTTTCGTCCCAGGCATGGATCGTTGACTAGAAACCAGACAAAGCGTCAACCAAATCAACAAGATCGAGGACGACGGTTCGGGGACGATAATCTGTGTGACACGTATGGCCCACTGGTCGGTGTCGATGGCGTATTCCTGAAACGTCCAGAAATGCTGATCGTTCAGCGGATCGAGCACGGTGGCGCTGTAATCTCCCCAGCGGTTTCTGTTGCTGCCGTCCAGTCGTTCGTAGGGAGCCGCACCGGCGATGAGTTGGGTGAGCGGCCCGAACGACGTCACACCAGCCGTGGTGCTGCCTACAATCGCATAGGCGCTCA
>JAKVBZ010000249.1 GCA_022448645.1 Pirellulaceae bacterium | reverse complement strand
CACTGGCTTTAGTTCTTTACCACGGATGTACATGCGACGTCCGGGCTTGCTGACACGTTTGATCGTCTGGATCACTCGTTCACCATTGGGCCCATATTTCAATTCTAATCTCAGTGTGGACGTAGGGTTCTCCTCATCCACTTCCTTCCAGTCCCAGATGAAACCTTCGCGTTTCAGCACATCGGCAATGCCCCGCTTGAAACGACTGGATGGAATATCGACAAATGGCTTCTCAACGCGAACCGAGTTACGGATGCGAGTGAGCATGTCGGCAATTGGGTCGGTCATCATAATGTTGTCTACTCCCCTTCGACTCTTTCGATTCTCACCAGCTGGCCTTACGAACCCCCGGGATTAACCCGAGGTTTGCGTTTTCGCGAAAACAAATCCGGCAAAGTCCGAACTTGCGGTAAACCCCGCGAGGACGCCCGCAGAATGTACAGCGGTTCTCCTTACGGCTACTAAACTTTGGCTTTCGATTGGCCTTGGCTATCTTCGATTTGCTTGCCACGGGGTGACTTTCAGTTACTTGGCTGTAAAGTGGAAGATTCTGTCGCGTCGTAAACTAACTTACGCCGCTCCTTTTTTACTATTGTCTTGCTTGAAAGGCATTCCAAGCTTCTCAAGTAGGTTACGAGCTTCATCGTTCGTATTGGCGGTCGTCACGATGGTGATGTTCATGCCCTGGGGGCGAGTGAACTTATCCGGGTTTAACTCCGGAAACACCAGCTGCTCAGTCAAACCGAGCGTGTAATTACCACGTCCATCAAATGCTTTGCGGCTGATACCGCGAAAATCACGAACACGAGGTAAAACGACCGAAACCAATCGGTCCAAGAACTCGTACATTCGCTGACGCCGCAAAGTAACCATACATCCAATGGGCATGCCTTCACGAAGTCTGAAGTTCGCGATCGATTTGCGGGCATTGGTGATCACTGGCTTTTGACCGGAAATCTCCGTCATGCACTCGTACGCAAGATCGAGCACTTTCTTGTCTCCAATCGCCTGACCAACACCCATGTTAATGGTGATCTTTTCGACACTTGGAATCTGGTGCGGGTTCTTGTATCCGTACGCCTCGACCAACGCCTTACAGACGTCGTTCTCGTAGCGAACTTGCAATCTTGGTTTTGATTCTGCCATTTGTCTGTTCCGCGTTCGCGGTTTCTAACAATTGTTTTATTGTATTGATCGGTGTTGGTATCGTGCTCGTAATTTGGGCACGCCGTGTTGATGGGGATTACTTGCTTGCGTGCCGCTCGCGTGCTGGAGAGATCTTACCCAAGCTGGCACCGCTGCCCTTGGCATAACGCTCCTTGCTTCCATCCTCCAGAAAACGGACGCCGATCTTAGTCGGCTTCCCGGTCGTAGGATCGATAATCATGACGTTACTGGCACTGATTGGCATTTCCTTCTCGAGTCGCCCCCCTTGTGGGTTCTTCTGACTGCGACGCACATGCTTCCAAACCTTGGCGACACCTTCCACAACGACCTTATTTTTCTTACGGTCGATCTTCAGGATCTTGCCTCGGGCAAGCTTTCCCGCGCCTGAGATCACTTGGACTTCGTCATCAATACGGAAATACATGACTTCTTATTTCGTTTCAAACTGTGTGGTTTCTAAAGGTAAACTTCACTGGTTGCTGGTCAAACAACCTCGTTGGCCAAGCTAACAATCTTCATGAAGCTGCGATCACGTAACTCACGAGCGACCGCACCAAATATACGAGTACCGCGAGGCGTTTTGTCTTTGTCAATGAGTACAACGGCGTTGCTGTCGAATTTAATATAGCTCCCATCAGGGCGGCGAGTCGGTTGCTTTGTTCGAACAATTACTGCCCGAACAATCGACTTTTTCTTAATATCACTGCCAGGGATCACACTCTTGACGCTGCACACAATAACATCACCCAAGCCTGCAAAGCGGCGGCGGCTTCCACCGAGCACCTTGATACACATGACTTGCCGGGCGCCGGTGTTGTCGGCCACATCGAGTCGGGATTCTTGTTGGATCATTTTCTTATCTTATTGCCTGAAAGGCTTTTACTAACTTCGGTTGTGAATGGCTCTTGATAGCTCACTCACCTGCTGTATCTTCAGTCGTCTCACCGGCCTCATCACCGGCATGGGCTGCGTCAATCGCTTCTGATTCAGCCTGAGTTGCGCCCTTCCTCGCGGCACGCAATGCAGCGACGTCAACTTCGGTACTCTTTTCTAGCACGCGAACCAACCGCCAACGCTTGAGTTTACTCAGTGGTTCTGATTCGATGATTTCAACACGATCCCCCGTGCCCGACTCATTGCCCTCATCATGGGCATAACAAACAGTGCGACGGCGAATGTATTTTTTATACTTCGGATGCTTGACCAAGCGGTTAATTTCAACACGACGAGTCTTGCTCATCTTGTCGCTGGTCACGATTCCGGAAACAACACGTTTCGGCATGGAGTCAGGTCCGAGTTCAACTGTGGGTAAGGGTTAATATTACTAGCTTGCTGCTTTTTGACGCTCTGTTTGGATTGTTTTAATCCGAGCGATTAGGCGGCGATTTTTTCTAATTTCGCTCGGTGTATTCAACCTCTCTGACTGAGATTGAAAACGAAGCCTGAACAAGGTCTGCGCCGCCTCTTTGGCGGTCGCATTGAGTTGTTCATCGCTCATCTCGCGAAGTTCAGTGTTACTGCTCATGTCTGTATGTCTTTAATGCGAACCGAAAATTCTTTCAGCCACAGGATTGCGGCAGCCGCGATGCAAGCACCACGACCTTTGGGGCGGCGACCGTACTAGGCGGACCGACGCTCCACAAAACGGACTTTCACAGGAAGTTTGCTGGCAAGACGTGCAAAACACACCTTTGCCTGCTGTTCCGTGACGCCACCGAGTTCGTAAAGGATAGTGCCCGGCTTTACGACCGCAGCCCAGAAGTCCGGCTCACCCTTACCCTTACCCATCCTTGTCTCCAACGGTGTGCTGGACACAGACTTATCTGGGAAGATTCGAATGTAAAGCTTTCCTTCGCCGCGGACGTATTGCTGAGCAGCGATACGGCCGGCTTCGATCGTCGTGGCTTTAACCCAACCGGGCTCCAGGGATTGAATCCCATAGTCACCAAAGACGACCGTGTTGCCGCGCGTCGCGCTACCTTTTATGCGACCTCTTTGGCTTTTTCGATGCTTGACCCGTTTGGGCATCAGCGCCATCGGTGTCGTCTCCGTAAGTACCTTGGTTTATCCACACCTGAATCCCGATGTGCCCCTGTGGCGTCATCGCTTCGGTGAATCCGTAATCAATTTTTGCCTGCAGAGTACTCAATGG
>JAKVBZ010000248.1 GCA_022448645.1 Pirellulaceae bacterium | reverse complement strand
CCTGATTGAATGAGCGAATCACGTAATCACGATATCGCCATGCGTTGGGACGCGAATAGTCGTTGGCAAACCCCGCTGTATCTGCGTACCGCGCAACGTCAAGCCAGTGTTGGCCAAACTTTTCTCCATACTGGGGATGACTCATCAATTGGCGGACCAGATCCTCGGTCGCGGCTTGTGGGTTGGCTAGATAGGCATTGGAAAAATCCGATGTTCTGGGCCAGCTGGATTGGGTTTCCGGCGGCAACCCGGTCAATCCAAACGTCAGTCGTCTCATGAGTTCATGTGCCGTTGCTGCAGGCGCCGCAGGAATTTCGAGCTGCTTGAGTTTTCGGTCAATGAACCAGTCAACGGGGTTGGCTCCTGATGGTGGCTGAATCACGTTTAGGGGTTGGTACGCCCAGAGGCCCGAGGCATCGTATCGGCGGTTAGTCCAGTCATCGTCGAGGCCGCCTGACGTTTGCACCACTAAACCACGGGCATAGATTTGTCGTATTTGCTGGATCACCTCGTCCGTGGGCCAAGGAGCGCCGAGATCAATCCACTGTCTGATCCACCCGGACTGCTCGCTTGTCAGACTTTCCGATTCCTTGGGGGGCATTTCATACCCAGCTTCCTTTCGCGTTGTTGCCACGTATAGAAAACTGTCGGGACCTGATCCCGGAATGAGTACCTCCTTTCCGTACGAATCACCGCCCCTGAGCAACGCATCTCGGTCACGCATGTCAAAGCCGCCGCCCAGGTTATCCGGATCGGAACCATGGCAAGCGATGCATTTGTCGGCGAACATCCGCTTCAATTGCAAGGCGAACAGCTTCTCACCCGCAGAAAAGTCCTCTCCCTTGGCGTGCAGCGGGATGGGTAGAACCATCAGGAAAAACGTGGTGTGGAGAATCAGGAATCGACTCGCGGGCCGCGAAGAGGTACCTGAAGTATTTTTCTGAGAACTTGTCAATGAAGCGTCCTGGTATTGCTGTCATAATGACGTTGTATCGATGCTTAGTATACCAGAAAAAACGTAAAATTCCGGAGTTGCAGGACAGCAGATCCGGTTAAATTGTCTTTGCAAATGTGATTTGCGCAATCGTGTACACGGTCAGTCTCGAGGCCCGATACGTGAATTGATGTGCGCGACAGTTGCGAGGTTAGATGACACATTTGATGCTAGCGAGTCGAGGAGCCTGATGCACTAGCCACGATTCGTGTTCCATCAAGGATCACATAGCCGTCAGTGGCTGTATTACCAATTTCAACGGTGACAACTCCAGCGGCGAGGTCCAAGATGCTGACTGTTCCAAACGGTGGTCGGTTGGGTTTTTGTCGTTGATTGAGCATAAAGGTGCGCTTGCCCGTTGCTGTGCTAATGCGGATGGGAACATTCGTTGCCCGGTTGGAGTGTGGGGTCCAGGCGATTTGTAGTTCGTATTTGCCGTCGGTTTTAATGTTGAAAGAATAGGTGGCTGTCTGTAGGCCTTTGCCAGCATTGCTGTCGTGCCGGTAATGTGACCCCAGAAAAGGGCCGTTTGATTGACTAATGGAATCGAAGCCCATGCGAACGCTCTGGTCTTCGTCCAAGACATGCCCGGAAAACGTGTTCGGGTCCCTGCTTAACGGCGATAGGGATTTGCGTTTTGACCACGAGAGTACTTGTTTGTCATGCAACAGTTGGCTGCGTAATTTGTCGTAGTCAATGGTTTGCACTGTTCGTCTTTCGCGAATGGAGTGAATCGCTGCGGTCGCTGCAGTTTGTCCCAGGACCATGAACACAGGTTCCATCCGGATTGATCCAAATGCGATGTGTGATGCGCTGAGGCAGACAGGCACAAGTAAATTGACGCACTCGGTTGATTGGGGGGTGAGGGATGCGTACTCAATTCCATAGGGTGAGAAACCACCTACCTGCACATCTCCCTCATTCTGGACCTGTCCGTTTGCGTCTACGTAGCGTTGTACATGGTGTGAGTCCATCGTATAAGCCGCAAGCCCGACGGGTTGTTTTGCGACAAGACTCCCCTGACAGTGATTTTGGGTCATGACAGTCGCGCCTGTCATTCGGCGAGCCTCGCGAATGTACAGTTGCCGTTGCCAACCATTTGGGCTTGAGAACTCATCACGGCACGGGCCCCACTGTGAAACTTGTTTCCGCATCGACTGGGGAACCCGTGGATGGTTGGCCAGGGTCCATAGCAGACCTTGCTGATAATGAAGGTGTTTTGCCACGATTGCGTCGCGTTGTTCATAATTCGCTTCCGGGTACCGATAGCTCTCTCCAATGAAGTCGGTTGAGACACCTCGATTATTGTTGATGTCAGTCTTTCGGTTGGGCATCAATGAGCAAGACCACGGAAGCACCTGCGCTCCTGCTTCAAAATTGCGAAACAGAAGTTCGTAATCAAGGGGATCGTAGTGAGCAGGCTTTATGATTTTCAAACGATTCGACGGATGGTCGGTTAAGCACATTCGAAAACAGAACGCTTGCACTCTGTGGTCGGCTGCCTGCTCAACCCCTGGCCCCGCTTTGTCGATACCGGGAAGCAAGCCGCTCGTGGGATCGCCGGGAATACGGTAGGGATCTACACCAGAAAGCAATTGGTGATGCAAAGCTCGTTTGGTTTGTACACCGTTTAATGACTCGTCATAAAGTTGTGAACTCTCCCGACCTACCACGTAGGAAACGCCTGCACCCGCCATCAAGTCACCCTCGTACGTCGCGTCGATGAAACAACGGGCTCGATAGGTGGTTTGGTCTTCGGTCACGATTGCTTGAATCATTTTTTTATGCATAACGACACCTGTAACACGTGTTGCATGCTCAGCGAGTGGCGTACGGTCCAGTCGTGCGTTTCGAACTACCTCGATGTTCTGTTCGGAAACAAATGTTTGCATTACTTTTAATGCTGCGGATGGTTCGAAAGTCCACATGGTGTCCTCGTTAGCCGAGGTAAGGCTTTGCCCGCCGCTACGGTACGACTCTTTCGTTTCCCATCTCCAATTTGCATCATTTGCGTAATGTGCACGGATGCGTTGATAAAACTCTCGCGAGATGCCACCAATGGCTTCTTTGTTTCCAATGTCTGTTTGTCCGAGTCCACCGGTCGTAAGCCCTCCAATGCGAGCAGACGGTGCGAGTACGATTACTGATGCTCCCATACGTCTTGCCTGAACCGCAGCCACGATCCCCGCTGATGTCGCGCCGTAAATGACAAGGTCATAGACGGGTGGTTCAGCAGAGCGACATGCTGTAGCCAACTGCATTGAGAAGATGAGCGTTATCAGAAACATCTGTGGTTTTTTCATCGTTCCAGCCTGTCGCTTGGTCAGGTTGTGAATGTGGGCTGAAG
>JAKVBZ010000247.1 GCA_022448645.1 Pirellulaceae bacterium | reverse complement strand
ACGAATGCGTGGTCAGCGCTGCTTGAGCTTGCCCAAACCCAATACTTTTCGTCGGTCAAGTTTCGGATGCCGATATCGATGCGAAATAGATCCGAGAAATTCTTGTAGCCATAAAGATCAAAGACCGTAGACGAGGGTGGGACGAAGTAGGGGTAATCGCGGGTTGTATCTGTTTTCTTATCGCGGTAGGTGCAATACAGCCGAATGCCCCAAGGGTTGTCGCTGGGATCTGAGTCATACCCGAAATGCATGACGGCTTCGAAGGGGTCGACAGTACTCACATTGTCGTCGTCAGTCTTGTTCCTGCCGCCGGCCCAGTTGAAATTGAAACCAGTGCTGAAGCCATTCAGTTCTTCGGTAATACCCGTGAGCTGATAGTCCACTCGCATTTCCATTCCGTAGATTTCGACCTCGCCTACGTTTTGAGCGGTTTGTATCTCGACAGGTGGAGGGCCCGGCTCGGTGCTGATGGTTTCAACCTGAATGAAGTCATCGTAAACTGTGTAGTAAGTTGTCAGCTCAACTTCTGTATGCGGAGTCGCATACTTGAGTCCGAGGTCGAAGGAATCGCTCGTTTCCTCGTCAAGATCCGGGTTTGGAACTTGTCTAAAAAATGCGCCGCTAGCTGAGTGGTTGAAGAATCCAACATAGTCCTCGACGCCTGGGTTTCGTATGCCATGCGCATAACGTGCCCACGCGACAATGTGAGGCGTGAGTTCGCGCTGGACGCTTATGCTGGGAGAGAGGGAAAATTGATCGTAGTCGTCCGCTTCAACAACGCTGTTGCTTTGGTCGACGAACTCAGAGCTGTTCTCAGGTTTCAATTCGTAGAAGCCTGCGCGTATGCCGAATGACAACAGCCATTTATTCATTTCGATCAGGTCTTGAGCGAAGAGGTCGTAGCGATTGACGTCGGCCGCGTCATACGCTGGTCGCTCGACTGGATCGCGTGGTGTTGGTGCTCGATCGGTGCGGCGGAAATCGTTTTCAGCGGTCTCTGTGGAGAGTTCGATGCCGTAGGTGAAGGTATGGTCGATCCCAAGTAAGCTGGCTTGCTTGACGAGTTCTACCTGCAGTCCATTGATGTCGTGGTCGAACTGGATTTCATCGGTGCGGTCTCTTGAAATGATGCCTCCGAATCTGGTTTTGGTGTCGGTAACCGTCTCGCTTTTCGAGTCTTGGTAGTAGACCTTTGCTTTGAATTGATCCCAAAGTGCTGTGATGTTTGCGCTTTCGTAATCGAGGCTAAAGCGGATTCGTGCATCTTCTGCTTCGTTGCGGGCAAAGAATGTTTCAGGCGAGCCAATGCCATCGCCGTTGAGCAGAATGGTATCGAGGTCGAGATCTTCGTCCCGTGTGAAATTCTCTGCGGTGACGGTAACGCGCTGAAACTCCGTCGCGTCGAACGAGGCTTTCGCTAGGATGTGGTTGGAATCGAAGTCGACTGGATTTGCATCGGTGTCGCCTTTATCGTTTTTGGTTTCGTGTCCGAAGCGGACCGCATTGCTGACACTGAGATACCATTTCCCAGATCTCGCTCCGGCGTTGATGACATTGCTGATCTCGTCATTCACTTCGTTGTATTGCAGGCGGGTGTTCAGCGCATAGGGCTTGTCGCTTCGACCCAACTCTGCGTCGAGTGATCGAGTGGAGAACGAGACAACGCCGCCCATCGCATCGCTGCCGTAAAGAGTGGAGCCCGATCCGCGAAGAATTTCGATGCGCTCAAAGATCGCCGTGTCGAAGTAGTCGCGGCCGTTTCCGCCAGCTCTTTGTATCTGTGGTGCTTGGCGAATCCCATCGATACTGAGCAGCACTCTGTTGCCCTCAACTCCTCGAATCCGGTAGTTGGTAAATCCGCTTCCGCGGTAGGGAACTAGCCGGTCGGCCCCACTGAACTCAAATGGTATTGAGACACCACTTTGGTAGCGCACGACGTCGCCGGCATTAGAGGCACCGATGCGATTTAAATCATCGAGGTCCGTTGCAATGATACTGCCAGGAGTCCGCATAAGGTCGCGCTCTGATTTGGTTGCGATCGCGGTATACTCTTCGAGGATGGCGGTTGCGGCTGCTTCTTCCTCGGCTGCGTGCGTGAAGCTAGACGCTAGCGCCAGTTGTATGAGAGCTTTGAGAACGTTCTTTTTTAGCTGGACTGCCTGCTTCACTGGCTAGGGAAGCGTGTTGCTTACAACGACGCTGTAGAATCGGCTGTCCGATTCGATGCTGTTTGGGTCACTGAGGTCAATGGTCGACCCCGTTCCCAAAATAGCCGTCCCAAGGTCATTCCACGTTTCGATATCACCCGCGTTTGCGAGGTCATCGGTCCACTTTACTTGGTAGTAGAGCCCAACGACGGAGGGAAATGAAAGAGAGAAACCGCCCGAAGCGAAAACTGTGTCGAGATCGGTTTCATGTATTGGTTCGACTGGCGGCGGATGAGTCGCACCTTCGGTTGTAGTATCCAGACGCACCCGATCGAGGGTCGTATGCACGTTCAGGCTAAAATCGATCTCGTAGGCGGTGGTTTCCAAGCCACTTAAGTCCCAGGTGTAGGAGAAGCGTGTAACGGGAACCGTTGTCCCTAGGAATTCAATGAATACATGACCGACACTGACGGTCGCAGAGGAATCGGGCGTTTTTGGAATAATGCTTCCGTTGGAATAAAGCACCGCTGGATTTTTTAGGCTGCTTGCAGATCCCCAAATCGCGAATTGGAGCGTTACTTCACCCAAGTCGTTTGTTGAGGTCCCAGTGACGGTAAAATCCATATCCAACGAAAAACTATAGATGTTTAGCGTTGTGGATGGGAATCCAGCACCAGTTGTCTCGGAGACTGTTCCGTTATTTCCCGTGACGTCAGGAGTCGCATTATTGGTTGTCACAAAGTGATCCCACTCCGAGTATTGAGGCGTTTCCCCGTATCCCGGATCCTCAAATTCGTTCCACTGCGCGAATGTTCGACTAGGGACTGCTAAACCGGTGATTAAAAAAAGGCTTAGCAATAGTGGTGCGTTCATCGTCTTGAGATTTTGTGGCTAACCGTAACGAGCAAGAAACACCGTGCGTAGTCGCCCGGTGTTTCCGCTCCGAATCATTTCTGAAGAAAATAGCCTACTATTTGCGGCGTCGCTTTGAGCAGAATGCGAGCGCTAGAGTTCCGGCGAGAAGTGCGTAGGCGCTTGGCTCTGGGACGGCTGTGCCTACAAAAGCGGCATCGCTAGTCTCCAGTTGAAGTGCATACTGCGACGAGTGAGCCTCGAGTGTGTAAACAATTTCGATTGATGTTATCGTATCGCCAATGCCGCTGAGGTCCCATTGGAACGCGTTGTTGGTTGTCGAGAATGGGCCGCTCGGGCCGTTGGCGATGAATAGGCCAGTAGTGGTTGCTGCG
>JAKVBZ010000246.1 GCA_022448645.1 Pirellulaceae bacterium | reverse complement strand
TGCCTGTTCCGCCCCAAGTGACCCGACGAGTGATTGTCCTCTGCAAGCTCACCTGGAGTAGGCCATAGTCTCGGGCTGTGACGCTCAGGGCAGCAAAATCATGCCTCGCCTTGTCACTTCTTCTGGGAGCGACCTGCAGCGTCCGATGAGCCTGCACCGGAATGGGCGGCGGTGACAGGTTCCCAAAACCATGAAGCAATAGCGCTATCGATGCCAATGAAAAAACGATGGTTTAAAGGAAACTCAAGCAGGACATTCGCAAAGCTCAACAAGACTAGCCACCTAAACCCAAGTGTGTAGTTTCGATCATAGAGGGCCCAAGAACCAATCCATAGAATCAGGACGCTCACGAATCGCTACTTGGATGCCTTGTGCCAACCGATGATAGAAGTCTTGGAAAACCAATTCAGATAGTTGATCTGTGCTGTCGACACGACGAGGTGTCGTTTGTCCGTTGGACGGGACGGGAGAGAGGAATTGGTTGTTGCCAAACTTAATAGAGTGAAATTCGAATCCTGTAAGGACAGGTTTTTGTCCATCAGGTATTTCCAAATCATTTTTTTAATAGGCGATAATGATTCCACTCAATATTCGCGAGGCCGCAGTTGGCCTTGAACACGGCTCGGCAAGCCTTGGATTCGTAAAAACCCTTCTGCATCCGTTTGGTCGTACGATCCTCCACCTTCCATGGTGGCAACACTTTCGTCGTACAAGCTGTGTGGGCTGGTACGTCCGTCGACGATGATGTTGCCTTTGTATAGTTTTAGACTGGCCTGGCCAGAAACAGGCCGCTGAACTTCACGCATCATGGCCATCAACGCGTCCATTTTGGGAGTGTACCAGAATCCGTAATACACCATCTCAGCGACTTCTGGAGCAAGGCGATCGCGAAGATGGACTAAATCACGGTCAAGTGTCAACTGTTCAATGACCATGTGAGCGTCGTAAAGTATCGTCATACCTGGTGCTTCGTAGACTCCGCGACTCTTCATACCTACGAAACGATTTTCGACCATATCGATACGGCCGATACCGTGACGTCCGCCGATTTCGTTCAACTGCTTGACGATTTCCAGAGGACTTGCTTGGGTGCCATTTACCGCCGTGGGGACACCCGATTCAAAATCAATGGTTAAAGATTCAGCTTCGTCGGGTGCTTCGTAAGGAGATGTGGTCATGCCGAAATCAACCAGTTCCACACCGTTCACGGTCAAGTCTTCGAGTTGACCCGCTTCGTAACTGATATGCAGACAGTTTTCGTCGGAGCTATAGGGTTTAGAGACGGAGGCTTTGACGGGAATGTTTTTGGCTTCGCAATAGGCAATCATTTCTGTACGGCCTGGAAAGGAATTGCGAAATCGTTCGACCCGCCAGGGGGCAATGACTTCAACCTGCGGGTCCAAGGCATCGGCTGCCAGCTGAAAGCGGCATTGGTCGTTTCCTTTACCGGTGGCACCGTGCGCGTACGACTGAGCGCCGACTTCACGAGCTACTTGCAGGCATTTCTTTGTGATTAACGGACGGGCAATCGAAGTGCCCAGCAAATAAATGGACTCGTATTTGGCTTGCCACTGAAGTACGGGAAAGGCAAAATCGGCACACAATTCTTCTTGGGCATCGACGATCTGGGCACTGGCGGCCCCAACATCTTTGGCCTTCTGTAAGATCGCTTCACGATCCTCACACGGTTGTCCTAAATCGACGTAGACTGCGTGAATCTCGTAGCCCTCGTCCTGTAACCACCCTAGAATGACTGAAGTGTCCAGACCACCTGAATAAGCTAAAACGCAGCTTGGCATGGAGTTCCTCTTTTTTTAGATCATGTTATCTGTAGAACGTCGCTCGATTTCACCTGTCATTGACAATAAATGAACGATCAACCTTAGCCTGGGCCCTTGTCCTAAGCGTCTCGTTCACGTTTTTAGCCTCTTTGAGGCCCCTCAAGAACGACACGACTCTCGAATTCGGCAGCGTCCTGCCGCAGTACTCGCCCCCACAACACGTCTCCGAAATGTTGTAGCCGAGCCCCCTTCCTGACTCACAGGGCTCACGAATGCAGTGTTCCGCATTCTACCGAGCCACCCCCGTGATCGTCACAAGACTATCATAATCCATCAATTCCTCACCAGGAATCCCCTGCATCGCCAGCCGTTCTGACGTTAGGATGAATGGATGGCCAGCAACAATCCCATTCAAGACTTGGCCCGTCAATTAATTGACGGGCAGCTAAACGAAGACCAATTTGTGCGTCGTTTGATCGAGACAACGTCGGCCGATGTGGGGGATGCGCAGGTTGATTTGGATCGTATGCGTCGCTGTGGATATCCCGAGGTCGTTTATGCCGAAGGAAAATCGCTGGACGCCTTACAGCAGATTATTTCACGATTGATAACTGCCCAGCAATCCGTACTGGCCACTCGGGTGTCGGATGAGCAGGCGACCTATTTATTATCTGTTTTTCCTGACGGCAGTCACAATCCTGTAGCCAGGACATTTCGCTTGAGTCGTAACGATACTCAAAAAACCGAGCGGGTTGGTTGTGTGGCGTTGCTTACAGCGGGGACTAGTGATCGGCCGGTGGCTGAAGAGGCTCGGGAAACGTTGGACTGGATGAATGTGGAAGTGCGTTTTATCCAGGACGTGGGTGTGGCAGGGCCGCATCGTTTGCCGGTCCATTTGCAGAAGCTACAAGATGTGGATGCCGTGATTGTGGTTGCCGGTATGGAGGGCGCCTTACCTAGCGTGGTTGGCGGTTATGTGGCTTGCCCTGTCATTGGAGTGCCCACTAGCGTTGGGTACGGGGCTAGTTACGGCGGCACGTCAGCTTTGTTGGGCATGCTCAATAGTTGCGCGGCGAATGTGGTGGTTGTCAATATCGACGCTGGCTTCAAGGCGGGATATGTGGCTGGCTTGTTTGCCCAGCGAACGAAACCCGTTTGTCATCCTTCACGTAGTGAAGAATCCCAGTGAGACATGCTGTCACTGCGATTTTGTTTACTCCCCCGCCGTAGGTGCGGTTTGGTGGATTTTCCGTTTGGTAGATGCTCGGGCTGGGACTCAGGCTATGACCAAGGATTATCAGTGAGACGTATTCGTGCCGAAATGCTTCTGTGGATGTACTTTCTTAGATTGAGTGTGATGAGCAACCAAAGTTCCTGCAGCTTCCCAAGTTGTTTTGTGAATGGCTAAATCGAAATCAAATTCCGAGACGTTGTTACCTGACCTGCCGACACGAGCTCGTAACGCTCATAAAGGTGATTTCGGCCGAGTCCTTATCATGGGTGGTTCGCGTGGCATGACAGGTGCTGCAGTGTTGGCAGGGATTGCTGCGCTGCGAAGCGGTGCTGGATTGGTTCAGGTGGCAGTGCCTCAAGAATGTTGGCCTATTGTCGCT
>JAKVBZ010000245.1 GCA_022448645.1 Pirellulaceae bacterium | reverse complement strand
CTCTACAATATCATGCAGGTGCAGTCACCGATTGTTGACTGCGGCGTTCACTACGTGGATATCATGTATCAAATGGCCCAGAGCCGACCGGTGAGGGTTCACGCCATTGGGTGTCGTAACTGGGATCTGGTGCCGGAGCATATCTGTAACTATGGTCAGCTGCAGGTGGAATTTGAGGACGGTTCGGTCGGATGGTATGAGGCGGGTTGGGGGCCAATGATGAGCGAGACGGCTTACTTCATCAAGGATATTGTGGGACCGAAAGGCGCCGCCAGTATTTGCCCGGAGAAGGGGCGATCTGATGACAAGGACCATCACGTAGAGGCGAACACCATTATCCGGCATTACGCCGAGCAAAAGGAGAAAGAATTTGTTCGGGAAGATGAAGTCATCAAGATTGAAGAGCCCGATCATGACGGACTGGCACTGCTCGAACAGCGGGCCTTTATTGACTGCATTCGTAACGATACGGACATGACTTCGCACCAGAATCGAGTGATGACCAGCCTGCGAATTGTCTTTGCAGCCGATAAATCCCTGGAAACCAGGCAAGTCGTCGAGCTTTGATTCGGTAACTGGACGCCGTCCGTGAGATGAACAGCGGCCTTTCGGCCATCAGCTGCCGTCGCGTCGAGAAACCTAAAAGCAACATCGATACTGAAACTGAAGGCTGGTTCTTGTGGGCGGTTGATGAATTGGTCCGCCAGGAGCAAAGTTATTGCCAGAGCCTGATGCGGTAGGTGCCGTAGAGTCCTCTGGCAAATGCGTCACCGACCAGTCGCATGCCTCGTCGTCGTGGCATGCACGTTGCGATCCGTTTTGGGTCAGCATCCGGCCTTCCCCAGCCGGCGCCTTCAAATCGCGCTCCGTGCCTCCACGGCTGACCGATGTGAGAAGCCGGATGCCATCGGTAATTATGGATTGCCATGTATTCAGCTCGCTCCTGAGCCACACTCTGCAACGGCAATGCTTTTGGCGCCGGTGCAATGGCTGCCAGCCAGATCGAAATGGCGGTCAATATACTGCTACTGATCATCCCCTGTGTTTCCTTATCGCGGGGCGAAAAAAAAGACCGGCACAATACCGGTCTTTGACGATTGCCATGCATATTACGGAGCCATCCGTTCAGGGAAGGTGAAATTTGTGAATTCAGTCGTCGTGGGATCTCCAGTGATCCGTGTCACTGTTCCGTACCAGGCAATACCGGACTGAGAACTGGTTCCGCGATGAGTCAGCAATTTTCGAAGCAGCCGGGTCGCGGGCTGGACAGCTGGTGCATCTGTGGTGCAACAGATCAGCGAAGATCACGGAAATCCGTCGCAAACCATTTCCTGCGCATAAAAAACCGGGGGTTGCCCATGTCTGAGTCCCTCATCGCCGTACAGAGCCTTTCACGGGACGCTCAAAGCCTGTCAGAGCGGCTTAAACCCACAGCAGATGATCATCTTCCTCTACCGTGATTTGTGGTTCAGACCCTGATGGCACAATGGCATCCGACAGGCTCGATCTGTTTTGTGATCTGTTCCGCCATGTTTACGGGTTTTACGTGGTGAGCTGATACGAACCGTCAAGGCTGTCAGGCGTGCACTCATCTGGTAATCGTACGCTGGTTGCATACGCTGGTTTCAGTGAATCTCCGGACCAGTCATTGCGACATGCGAAGCGACGGCCGGGGTGTGCTGTTTTAGAGAACGAACCGGGTTTCATCATCTAACAGTGCCAAGCTATGCTCACTCTCGCCAGTCGAACCATAAACGGAAGACGGTAGATTCAATGAATGGAAATCGGTACGGATTGGTGACAGAAAGACGTTCTTAACTCCACCGGCAGATTTTTTAGGATTCTTGTGATCCAAACCCAACATATGAGCGTTCGAGCAAATAGTGTCCCGCACATTTTGCGGGTGAGAACAGGTGCGAAGTATGCCTTTCAGGCGCAGCTCCAATGAGCTGTGAGGCTGGGCCATATGGAAAAGGCTGTTGACCACCAGATGTGGAATTGATTCAAAGGGTACTCATGAAAAGCGACAACATTTACTTTAAATACTTTTTAAAAGTCCACACCCAAGCTTCTGGAAGCATGTGCCAACGGGACATTTCTGAACGAAGTGGAAATCGATTTTTGTACCACCATCAAAAACAAGGAAGAACCTTATTTCCAGATCAAGCTGTCTGATGTGATTATCACCCAACATAGCTTCCAAGCCAGTTCTTCAGCAGACCCGTTGCCCACAGAAGAAGTGGCATTGGGCTTCAGCAAAATAGAATGGACATGGAACGTGATTGACCCCAGGACCGGAGACGGTCAGGGTAAAGTGGCGACGAAGTACGATCCATCGGCAGGTCGCGGCTAGTGAGTCTCGTCACGTTCGACAGGTTTGTCGCGGGTGTTTTCTGTTCATCTGAAATGATATTGGTGGTGTGAAATTCGCGAGGTCGTCCACGTGCGACTGAGAAACTTGTCTGAAATTTCCGAGCCCACCTCGTCTCAACCACCGCAGGTTTTGTGGCATGTCCAGGACGACATTGAGATGAACAAAAAAGCCGCAATCAAACGTCGGAATGCCTCATCTAAAACAGGGACCCCAATTGGGACTCCACACAAGCATCAGTACCAATGAAGAAACCCTCAAAACACAAGGTCTTGAGAGGGTTTCGAAGTGTGTGGATTGGGCGATGCAGGACTCGAACGGAGCCCCGGTTCAGTTGGTAAAACACTGGGAACTGACACCGCGTGCCAACCCTCTGGTGCACATTTGGTGCAGTGGGCCGATATCCGTCCGCTAATTGATGCGTGCAAAGACATACCGCCAGAGGCTCGGCAGCAACTCATTGCCCGCGGTGATGAAATTGTTCAACGACTCACAACAGATCATTGATCAATGGCCACGGAACACGTACGTTCTCGTTGTGGCAAGGGCAGGTGATCTTACATGGCATGACGCCCTTATGCATGGCCACGCAAAGGGGGGGGCTTGACCCCATCGCGGTGGTGACATGTATTTAGATAGGCCTCTGAAGTTTTTTTCGGTCCGAACGTCTCTTCGCAAATGGCGGCGGCCGGCCTCGACTGTTGCGATACTCCCCCTGCCACCGTCCACTATTCGTCAGGCGTCGATGTCGAGATCTTTAAATTGCAGGCAAGCCGATGACTCTTGCAACATCCACGCGTGTGACGAAATCCAAACACATCTTGCTTGTCGTCTTCAGCTTCGCTGAGAATGGTTGTCGCACCAGCCTTTAACGAGATAACAGTCATGAAATGCCTCGTCAATTGTGTCGGATTTCAGCGTCTGCAGGCTTCATTGGTTGTCGCCGGACTCTTGGCTAGTCCGGCCATGGCACAGAGCATTCGCATGCCGCGGATTGATGGTGACTGGTGGCAGGTTGCCGGCAATCCCGATTTG
>JAKVBZ010000244.1 GCA_022448645.1 Pirellulaceae bacterium | reverse complement strand
CATAACAAACATATCCGTATGTCTGCGTGGCAGCGAGGTCGCGCGTACGATAGATCTGGAAGCCAGTGATCTCCGGAACTTGACTCCAGCAGGTGTCATTCAGTTGCCCGTCGATTTTTGGTGCGGTATTGGCCCGTACGGCTTGAATCACTCTCGGTTTGGCAACTACCCTTGATTCTGCTACCGCAGCAGCTGTGGTCACTGTCAAAAGAACGACGATTCGTCCGACTTCTAGCATTTGTGAATACTTTCTGTCCTGAACCTCGAAACCACCTGGTGTATGATTTCGCAAAAATTTTTTTAAGGCTTTTCCGCACACAATAAACATGATTCGATCTCGACGCTGGGCTGGTACATCTCCAACGACTAACAAAGCTGACACGTCGCCGTCTCACCGACACCTAAGTGACGGACGCAGGTTTTGCCCAGCCGGAGAAGGCGTTACCGACATATAGCCCCGGTCGGCCTTGCGGCAAGACTGCCAAGGTCCGAAACACGAACCGTGGCTTTCATTCTTCTGCTATCCGTCATACCTATGATATACGGGATGCATCAATGGCCTGGCATAAACTTAGGCCATTTTGTCAAGCTAGTCACGGATAAGTGTTGACCATCGAAGCCATCGTGCCAAGGTAGTCAGTCAAAAAACTCGGCGGTTGCCTCTTCTTCACCAACAGTAGAGTCATCCGAAACGGCGTTCTGGAAAACTACGTTTAAAAAAAGAAATTTGTCCGTCATAAAAACGGTAGGATTGCAGCTACCGAAACGCCCTGGCCGATCCGGTGATGTGGTATCATTTTAGTATTGGAGATCTTCGAGCCACCAGATCCTCACCCTCTTCAAAAGACAGTTACAAGCTTTATGATATCCTAGTTCCGAATATTTGAGTTTCCGGTACCATTAGGGACAACGTCCATGCTCTATTTTCACTTCACCAGAGACAACACGATGATCTGTCATAAAATGAAGGCCTTGCTGACCGCCATCGCGATCAGCTTTTTTGCATGCAGCGGCACTATCCAGGCGGCCGACGACGTCCTGGAACTGTTGCCGAACCCGGGCTTCGAAGAATGGGAGGACGGTCAGCCCGTGGGTTGGACGGTCACTTATGGTAAGGCGGTGCCGGAAAATCTTCATCGTTTGGGGGGCAAGCGGTCGCTCAACCTTCATTCCGATCGTATGGACCAAAATCCGCACAACTTGCCCATGAGAGATTGGCCCTATTGCCAGATCCAATCGGATGAGTTCGCTCTGGAGCCAAATACCCAATACATCCTGCGCGCCTGGCTGAACCTACAGGGCACGTCTGTTGGCGATTACCGCTTCTACGTCGAAGGTACAGACGGTGTGGAGGTGGGCAGGTACAGCACGGGGTGGTCCAAAGCCCATCCCTGGCTACAGATCAGCACCACATTACGAACGCGGTCAGCCACCACCTACAGGATGGTGTTGGGTGGCGTCTCGGGGCAGGGCAGACCCACCTTGGTCGATGACATCACCATTGAAAAGATCGGCGGCACATCAGGCGGTGCCAGCGACTCCGATAAGGCACGAGGCTTTTCACTGTTTACCCGTTCAGTGATGAAGTCACTTGATATCAACACAACGCTTCCTTCGCCGGCAGAGATGGTGGATGCCCTACACATTCGGATGGCGCGCGATGAGTACGAGCCCGTGTTGTTAGGGATGCACGCCCTTCAAAGCATGACTGGCGTGGACGTGCGAGTTGCCGGCCATTTGACCGGCCCCGACAACGCCCGCATCGATAAAAAAGATGTGGTGATTCGTCGCCTTCAGAACGAAATGGTGCCGCTCACCCGTCCCAGAAACGTTAGCAGCAATGAAATGCTGGCATGGTGGGCCACGGTGAAGACAGAAAAGACTACTGCCGCGGGAACCTATCGTGGGAACCTCGAGATCATCGTGGAGAAAGAAGTGCTACACACGCTGCCCTTAGAAGTGGAAGTGTTAGATGTGACACTGCCGGCTCCTGACATCGCTTTTTGGGCATACCATCATGAAAACTACTTCCAAGAAGAATACCTCACGGAGGAATTGCGAAAGGCATACTATGCCGACATGTACGCACACGGAATGAACACCGTTTCTTTGTACAATAACGCCGACGTGGACGGCAGCGCCAATTTGGATTGGGAGCATAACACGGCAGAAAGTGATAATCCGTCCCAATACAAGTACGGTCTGGAAACCATCGTGCCGATGATCCTCGAAAGCGGCTTGTGCTCTGCCGGCCAGCCCCTGTTCTTCTTGCCGAGTCGGAGTGATGTGGGCGACCAGTCCGGATACGGCTGGGGTGGCGTTCCCAAAGAGGCCCTCAAGGAGATCCTCGATGGCTGGAACGAACGAGGGTGGCCAGAGCTCGTGTTGTACTGTGGCGATGAACCGGGTTCGAACACAGGACTCGTACCCCGTTTGAAAATGATCAGAGAATGGGTGCCTTCCATTAAGCTTACCACCGCCGGCTTGGAGCCCGATGCGCTCGGCGAGTATTACGATGTCTGGATTCTTGGGGAGGCCGCTGTCGATCGAAAAGCGGCCATACAAGCCCAAGAATTAGGAGCCGAACTGTGGGCCTATAATTGCACGGCACCCAATACCAACATGCCGTTCTCTCGCGCGTTCTATGGTTTCTGGGCGTATAAGACCGGGGTCAAAGGCGTGGCTGAATGGGCTTACTATGACCTGCCGAACTGGACTGCGGATCAATTCGGAGATACGTATGGCAGTCCTGGTTCTCGACATTCTCGTGTTGCGGCCTCTCGCAATGGTCCGGTGCCCACCATCTCCTGGGAAGCAACTCGTGAAGGAATCGACGACTATCGCCACGCCCAGATGCTGCGAGATCTCTGCAAGACAGCCGAGGTCCAGCATCAAAAAATCGCGGCCTTGGCAGAGGACCTTCTCAGTGAAAAGGACCGCGAAGCGATTATCGATCGAGAAGATGAACAGTTCCGCCAGCACAATCCCAAGAAGACATACGTTTGGTGGAAAGCGACCACGCCCCAACAAGCGCTGGCCGAGAAAGTCTTCCTGGCCTCTCGAAAGGCGGAGAAGGAACTGGAGAAAGCTGCGGGCGGTTTGAAGCTCATGATTGAGCCCATACCCTTCGACGGCATGATCACACGCACCGGGATAAATTATCACATGCAGAAGTGGTCTCGCTGGACCCCGCCGATGGGGCCCGAGGGGACAGGCGAGGATCCCATGGTCATCACTGAAAACAAACGTAAAGTTATCCTCAGTTATATCGTCGCACTACAAACAACCATCAAGGCAACCGATAACGTGCTGCGCGAAGCCGGTCAATGACAGACGGCCGAGAAACCAATCAGAACACCCAGGTGACCCTTAGATCTCTTTCTGCAGATGGCTGCGATTCATCGTTGCT
>JAKVBZ010000243.1 GCA_022448645.1 Pirellulaceae bacterium | reverse complement strand
AGCCTTGTTCTTTGACGAAATTGCGGCGACCCTCGGTGGTTTTCGCAACGACGTATTGCAAAGTCTGTGGCAACTGGTGTGGGCAGGACATCTTACGAATGACACTTTCGGACCGCTACGATCACGGCGCAAACAGCCCCACAAAGCCAACCACCGTCCGCGCGGTGGTCGTTTTCGGTCTCGTCGAGCATCCCAATTGCCCGGCTCGGAAGGTCGCTGGGCACGTCTTCCTACGGCAAGTCCGAACGAGGTGACCTCAAGATCCTTGAAGATCGCATCACAACTGATTCAACGCTACGGCGTGCTGACGCGTGAAATGGTCCACAGCGAAAGTATTCGTGGGGGCTTTGCTCGTGTTTATCCAGTACTTAAGGCGATGGAAGAAGCGGGCAAGATTCGGCGTGGTTATTTCGTCGCGGGGCTAGGTGCTGCTCAATTTGCGGCTCCAGGTGCCGAAGATCGTCTTCGTCATCAACCTGTGGACCAATCAAAAGGCGAAGACCAGCCAACGCCGATGACTTTAGCCGCAACAGACCCGGCAAATCCCTTTGGAGCCGCGCTGTCATGGCCGGATCCGCCGATTACGGTCCGCTCACGTCCACAACGCGTCGCCGGCGCACGGGTCATGATCGCGGCGGGACAGTTGTTGGCGTATCTCGGACGTACTGGCCGTCGACTCGTTACGTTTCTACCGGAAGACGCCGCCGAGCAACAACAGAAGCTCGACCAAATCATCACATGCCTTAAAGACCAAGCCAAAACATCGCCGGTGCTACTAAACAACCTCGACGGCCGCGAAATCAACGAATCGCCATTAACAGAACTCTTATGTCAGGCCGGATTTCAACTCACGTCGCGCGGATTACATCTTCGCGGTTCTAGCTAACCGGATCATTCAGCGACCACAGGATTACGTAACACTCCAACGCCTTCGAGTTCGACCTCGACGATATCTCCGGGTTGAATCACATCCGTCTTGCCGGGTGTTCCCGTAAAGATCATGTCGCCGGGATTCAACGTCACGTATTGGCTAATAAAACTAACCGCGGTCGGGATGTCGTGCAAAAAGTGGTCCGTTCGTTCTTCCTGCCGAACCTGTCCGTTCAGGCGCAAACGCAGCAGCAAGTTCCCGTAGTCCAAACCTCGAACTAAGAAAGGTCCCACCGGACCAAACGTGTCGGCTCCTTTGGCCCGCCACCATTGCACATCCTTCGTGTTCTGGTCATTCTGCCACACTCGCTCACTGACATCGTTGCCAGCCGTGACACCGAACACATAACCCATGGCTTGTTCTGGTGAAACATTACGACACCGTTTACCAATCACCACAACCAACTCCGCCTCATAGTGAACAGTCGTTGCATCCTTCGGATAAATAATGGGTTGGCCATGGGCAACCAGGCACGATGGACTTTTATAAAACGGCTGTGGAATTTGAAACCTTGGTGATACGACTTCATCTTTGAGATGACTTCGGTAGTTCCCAGCAAGGGCCAACACTTGCGTTGGTTGAGCGGGTGGCAGCAACTTTAAACTCGACAATTCGTGAACCGCATCCGTTTTTTTCCAGTCTCCAAAAAGATCACCGTCTAGCTGCCATACACGTTCGCCCTCGACAATCCCATAGACCGGAGTCCCATCAACTTCAAAACGGACGAACCGTTGTGTTTCGGCGTCTAAAGTTGAACCGATGCAAAGAAATGATACGAGCGACACAGCCGTCAGCAGGTTGTATCTCATGATTCCCCATCTCCCGTGATGTCAACAAGGCCCAGCGATAATGACCGACCCAAAAAGTCCCAGCTGATTTATACCAAGTTTTTTCACCACGTGGTGGCAAAGGCCAGAGCAGGTAGAAATTCCGAGAATTGAGAGTCGCTGTCCCTGAAATCTGCATCTCGGACATTGTTAACGCAACGCCCACATAAAACGATACCAAAGAAACACCCAAAGCGGCGACGGTGGACCTTCGAAATCCGTTTCAGGAAACGAACGCTGATTCGGCAGGACCATTTTATCGAGAAGCGGTGCGCAGCTGAATATCCTGGCGAACCTTAGCACGAATAAACCGTGGTCGCTGTAGAACTCCGTTGATACGTTCGCGTTTCACGATCAAACAAGTATAGCCATGAACCGTCTTGCGAATTTCCTTTTCGCGTTGAGCAGTAACGGCAAGCAACTCATGTAACGAATGGACTTCCGGACCGTCCAATTTTTGAGCAACGTCATCCGCGCAAACCGACGCGACTGGGACGACAAGAATGGACATAAAAAGTATCAATGGGTATGTGTACTTCACCAGAATTCTCCTTAATGACTCGCGAGGCCCGCTCGATGCACGGTTGAGCGTCCGACACATTGACGTACGCAGACGACGCCAAACGCAACTTTCCGTTCCCGGCAAAATAATAATTTCCCAAACACCAGCGGATAGCATTGGACGACAGCACGGCTAGCACACCCACCGAATCCGAGTTCCCGTCCGGCCGTAGGATTCCACGAACGACAGGTACCACACCGCTCCCCTTTTTTTGCAGCCCACTGGTCTGTGTCTTGCGTCATCCCACTGGTCTGTGTCTTGCGTCATCCCACTGGTCCGTGTCTTGCGTTACTTCTTGCGTTACTTTTTGCATAACGTGAGACAGGTTCGATGGCACTGATTTGGCTCGCACAAGCATCTGTGTTTGGGTTGTCAAAAACGGAAAGATTGAGGGAGGCGCAAAATTGCCAAGCAAGACGTTCGCCTGTGTCTTTTGGAGTTAATTGGACGCAGTTAGTGTCAACCGATTGAAGGGCTGGCGCGTGTGGTGTACCGTGGCATCTGACAGCACGGTGTTTCCTGAACGATCAGACTCCTCACCTGGAATTCTCGTTCAAACGTTTTTGCAACTACCGTAAGATCCGTGATAAGTTTATTGTCTCTTGAGGCCAAGAATGACTTCCTACGTCAACTCGTTTCGAAAGTCCGTCGCCACGAAAAGTTTTGCGAGTATCATTTTGTTGGTGGGATATTTTTCTGCGTTGCTGACACCGGCTTGGTGCGAAGACGCTCGGCAGCCGACGTATGAGAATGTGCCGTACGGCCCTCACCAACGTAACGTGATCGATTTTTGGCAAGCCGAAGGTGACGGCCCGCGGCCACTGTTGGTGTATATCCACGGGGGCGGTTGGACGGGTGGCGATAAACGACGAAACGGAACGACATTCCAACCATTTCTTGAGCAAGGTATCTCCTACGCGGCCATCAATTACCGCTTGTCGGGTGACGCACCGCTGCCAACTCCCGTTCATGATGCTGCCAGAGCGATCCAGTTTCTTCGCAGCAAAGCTCAGGCGTGGAACGTGCGGCCCGACCGAATCGCCCTTACCGGGGGTAGTGCAGGTGCCTGCACCTCGATGTGGATCCTATTGCACGATG
>JAKVBZ010000242.1 GCA_022448645.1 Pirellulaceae bacterium | reverse complement strand
TAAATTTCACACCCCATGTTGGTAACCCAATCTTTACTGGAACCGGTGCTGATACCTGGGATCGGAAAATTCGTGAGCGTGGCTGCATAGTGAAGGAGGGTGAGAGATGGCACTTGTGGTACACTGGCTACAGCGGCGAAAGAGCTGATACGAAAATGCTTGGTTATGCAACCTCGGACGATGGGCTGAGCTGGGACCGACATCCCGGCAATCCAATCTTCAGTGAGTCTTGGACCGAGGATATGCAGGTGGTGCGTCATGGCGACCGGTTCTATATGGTTGCCGAAGGTCGTGACGACCGTCCGCACATGTTGAGCTCGATAGACGGGCTCAAGTGGACTGACCACGGACGCTTACACGTTTACAACCAAGGAGGATCTCCAATATCGCCTGGACCGTACGGGACACCAACTCTGTGGATCGAAGATGACACCTGGTATCTGTTTTACGAACGTCGCGACCACGGTGTTTGGTTAGCGACGTCGAAAGACCGTAAAACTTGGACGAATGTTCAAGATAAGCCAGTCTTGAATAGAGGCCCAAGTGCCTATGATCTTCACGCCATTGCACTTAACCAGGTTATTCGGATTGGTGACCATTACTATGCGATCTATCATGGGAATGCCGATGAAAAGTGGCAGGGTCCTTGGACAACTTGCCTTGCTGTGTCAGATGATCTGATTCGGTGGACGAAGTATGCTGGCAATCCGATTGTTCGAACAAATGATTCAAGTGGTCAGTTGGTCCATGATGGCAGCCAGTTTCGCCTGTATACGATGCACCCAGATGTGAAAGTGTTTTTTTCGCGAGTTGAATAGCGTTGGGCTGTTGCGTCCCATAACTCGCTACTTCGTACTCAGGGGATAAACGGTTTCCAAGTACGAAATGGCGCGATTGCTCGGGTCGAGTCACCAGTAAGAAAAGCCATATTGTGGCTGCGCTTTTCGGGAACCTGAATTGTTTGGGACGTTTAAAGATCCTTCGCAGCCTCTGGGGTACGGCTATACTCAGAAAGCAACGGCGAAATCGCTGGTTTGCCCAACCGCCGGCAAGTCAGCGAATAGGGTTAAAGCAATTACCTTGACTGCTGGATGAAGCAGTTTGCTAAGAATGATCGTTTTGTTTGCTAAGAGACTCATGCATTTCAATTCGGAGACCGGCAAGTAATTTGACGGTGATACTCAATTACCAAGTAGCCTATGTTGCTCACCTAGAATTTGTCGGCATCGACGTAGGCGTCAATTACTGCTTGTTCGCCTTGCACGCCTGGTTGCGAGTTACCATGTTCCATGCCAAGCACTCCGTCGTATCTGCGTGAGTGAATGTACTTGAAAACGTTTCGATAATTGATTTCGCCGGTTCCGGGTTCCTTACGTCCCGGATTATCACCGCATTGGAAATAGCCAATTTCATTCCAGCACTGCTCAATATTTGGAATCAAGTTACCTTCAGTGATTTGTTGGTGGTAAATGTCGAACAGGATCTTGCACGAGGGACTATCGACCGCTTTGCAGATAGAATACGCCTGTGGTGAGCCTTTCAGAAATGCTCCACCATGATTCGCGAACCAGTTAAGAGGTTCGAGTACCATTACGATGTTGTGAGGTTCAAGAATCTCCGCACAGCGTCTGAGTAATTCGATGACATTGGCAGTTTGGTATCCCATCGCAAGTCGATTCCGGCCAGTTTCATCAACATTCCCAGGAACGACGGTCACCCACTTTGCATTGACTCGCTTCGCCACTTCGACGGAATCACGAATATCTTTCAAGACCGCGTTCCAGACATCATTGTCCTTGCGGGCGAAGGTCAGCTTTCCAATCGAGCCATGAGCTACAAAGACGCCCATCTGCATTCCAAGTTGCTCCATCGTCTTAGCTATTTTCGATTGCAGATCCACGTCGCGTTTTTTCATTCCGTTGTCTTCCCAAGCTGTGAAGCCTTGGTCAGCCGCGAATTTAAGTTGTTCGATCGGATCATTACCGGCTGAGTTTTTAAACATGTTGAAGTGTGGAGCGTACTTCAGTTTGAACTCCTGACCATTAGGTGTATCATCGGGACTGGCGATCGCAACTGAGGCACCAGCGGCTAAGGTCGCAGTACCCATTGCAGCGGTAGCGGTAACAAAATCACGGCGTTTCATAATATGTCCTTATTGTTCAAGTTGCACTGTTTGTCCGGTCAATGCTAAGACTCAATTCTTGCTTGATTCGTGAGTAACTTTGCTGACGTCGACACGAAGTTGTTCGAGTCGCTCGGCGACTTCGTCGGACATTTCTTTTTGGGCGCGGCCACCGATTTGCTCACCCAGAAAGGCTTCTATTTCGGCATACATGGCCATTCGATTGATCGGCTTGGCAAATCCGTGACCTTCATCATCAGCTAGCAGGTAACTCACTTTCTGTCCCCTATTACGTAGGGCGATCACGATTTGATCGGCCTCAGCTTGCTTGACTCTTGGATCGTTGGCACCTTGGATAATCAATAACGGCTTGGAAATCTTACTTGCGCTAAACAGTGGGCTCGCGTCCCTGATGCGTTCTTTACCTTCCTCGGTTTTTGGATCACCAACCATGCCATACAAGAAAGCCTTTCCCGCCTCCCAGTAAGCAGGAATTGAATCGAGAAGTGTGAAAATATTGCTGGGCCCAACAATATCGACTCCACAGGCGTAAAGATCCGGTGTGAACGCCAGCCCAGCAAGTGTTGCATAGCCGCCGTAGCTTCCGCCCATGATGGCGATACGATGTTTGTCGGCGATTCCCTTTTCAACTAGGTGCTTAACGCCCCAGGTGATGTCATCCTGCATCAGTTTGCCCCATTGCAGGTCACCAGCGTTAAGAAAATTCTTTCCGTAACCACCACTTGCCCGAAAGTTCGGCTGCAGAATCGCATAACCGCGATTTGCGAGGAATTGCACTAAAGAGTTGTAGCCCCAGTTGTCGCGTGGCCCCTTAGGACCACCGTGTACCAATACGACAACGGGAAGGTTTTTCGCGTCAACACCCGTAGGTACCGTAAGGTAACCGGGGATCTCCAGCCCATCACTGCTTGGATAACGAATAGGCATCATCGGTGCCAAATGCTCTTCAACTTCTTTGAGTTCTGGTCGGGGTGTGTACTGATGGATCAATTCATGTTTCTTTGCATCAAAGTACCAAGCCTCTGCTGCGTACTTATCCCCATGTACCGCGATCAAAAACTTACCGTAATCATTGGTGGAACTTTGGAATGTGATTTCGCGACCCGGAAAAAAGTTTTGTAGAAATTTGTAGTAACCTTCCCAAGTCTTGTCGCGCCAGTAATACCGAGTTTTATCGTCGGTGTAAGAAGTCGAAATCACCGCCCGAGTGTTTCGATCGAGTCGCAATCCTCCGAAATCAACTTGATTCTCTGGATCACTTTCGACGAGTTCCAATTGTTTTGTTTTGGGATTCATCTTGTATAGAGTCGT
>JAKVBZ010000241.1 GCA_022448645.1 Pirellulaceae bacterium | reverse complement strand
TACGGTCGTGTTTATCTGATGAAGCAAGATGGTGAGCTAAAGAAAGTCATATTGCCTATCTACGGGAAAGGGCTGTGGTCGACACTTTATGGATTTATCTCGCTTGAAAGTGATCTGAACACCGTGAGCGGAATCACTTTTTATGAGCACAAAGAGACGCCAGGACTAGGCGGCGAAGTCGACAATCCTGACTGGAAAGCACTGTGGGTTAATAAACATGTCCAAAACAGCGATGGCGAAGTGAAACTTGAAATTGTAAAAGGCAAGGTCGTTCAGGGTTCTACTGACGCCGATCATCAAATTGACGGGCTATCCGGGGCAACGATCACCAGTCAAGGGGTTTCCAACGCCGTTCGCTACTGGCTTAACGATGGTTACCGGCCATTCTTGGATAAATTAGGGAGCGAACCACATGGCTGATCCGAAAACGAAAAAAATTGTTTTGGACCCACTGTTGAACAACAACCCAATCGCGTTGCAAGTGCTGGGGATCTGTTCGGCGCTGGCGGTAACAACGAAGTTAGAAACATCCTTGACGATGTGTGCGGCCGTGATTGTGGTGCTGGTTTGTTCCAACGGTGCGATCAGTCTGATTCGTAATTTTGTTCCCAGTAGTATTCGAATTATCGTTCAGATGACGATTATCGCTTCGCTGGTCATCTGTGTTGACGAGGTTCTGAAAGCTTTTGCATTCGAAACGAGCCGCACGATGTCAGTATTTGTGGGACTCATCATCACCAACTGCATCGTGATGGGGCGCGCGGAAGCGTTTGCCATGAAGAATCCGCCTGTCATTTCGATGTTTGACGGTCTGGGAAATGGCTTGGGATACAGTCTTATACTCGTGGTTGTCGGGTTTTTCCGAGAGCTATTGGGATCTGGAAAACTGCTTGGATATACAGTACTGCCGCTAGCCAGCGAGGGGGGGTGGTATTTGCCAAACAGTCTGATGCTCTTTCCACCCAGCGCTTTTTTTATCATTGGCCTGCTGATTTGGGCGATTCGTGTCTTCAAGCCGGAACAGGTGGAAGTAGAAAACTAGATGAATCACTACGTCGACATCATTCTGAAGGCCATCTTTGTAGAAAACCTGGCGTTGGCGTTCTTCCTCGGGATGTGCACCTTTCTCGCTATCTCGAAGAACGTCAAAACGGCGACGATGCTGGGGATTGCCGTAATTATGATCATGGGAATCACGATTCCGGTGAATAATTTAATCTACACCAAGTTGCTCAAGGGAGGAGCCCTTGTATGGATCAACTCGTCTTGGAGCGGTGTGAATCTCGAGTTTCTCGGCCTGATTAGTTACATCGGGACGATCGCGGCGATGGTGCAGATTCTCGAAATGGTGTTGGACCGATTTTTCCCCCCACTCTACAACGCATTGGGGATTTTTCTTCCGTTGATCACTGTGAACTGCGCAATTCTTGGTGGCTCTCTGTTCATGGTCGAACGCGATTACAACTTTACGGAAAGTTGTGTTTACGGATTCGGAGCTGGTATTGGTTGGGCGCTGGCAATTATGGCGTTGGCCGGTATCCGTGAGAAAATGAAATACAGTGACGTTCCCGACGGCCTTCGCGGACTAGGGATTACCTTCATCGTTGTCGGCTTGATGGCGATGGCGTTCATGGCGTTTGGCGGTATTTAGCAGCTGTACATATCAACCCAAATATCTTTAGTCGTTTGATTGGAATTGTATGACTAGCCTCACCATCAGCCTTGGCGTCCTGATGTTTACCGTTGTGGTTCTTTGTCTCGTCGCGCTGATTCTTGTCGCGAAGTCTTTTCTTGTCGCTTCCGGAAATGTCACCATTACAGTGAACGGACAAAAGGCGTTTGAAGTTGCGGCGGGTGGCAAGCTGTTAGGAGCGCTGGCAGATAAAGGGGTCTTTGTCTCGTCTGCCTGCGGAGGCGGTGGTACGTGCGCACAATGTTTGGTAAAGGTTCACGAAGGTGGTGGCGAAATCCTGGCAACTGAGCGAACGCATATCAACAAGCGGGAAGCGACCGAGGGTTGCCGACTATCGTGCCAGGTGTCGGTGAAACAGGATATGCAGGTTGAAGTTCCCGAAGAGGCATTCGAAACTCAAAAGTGGCAATGTAAGGTTCGGTCGAACGAAAACGTGGCGACCTTTATTAAAGAATTTGTGCTGGAACTTCCCAAAGGAGAAGAAGTCGACTTCAAAGCGGGCGGTTACATCCAGATCGAAATTCCAGCACACGTACAAAAATATCAAGATTTTGACATTCAGAAAGAGTATCACACTGATTGGGATAAGTTCGACGTTTGGCGTTACGTATCAGATGTGAAAGAACCCGTTATTCGGGCTTACTCGATGGCGAACTATCCGGGCGAAGAAGGGATCATCATGCTGAATGTGCGAATTGCCTCACCGCCACCACGGGCACCCGAGGGGACTCCACCTGGTAAAGCCTCTTCGTATATTTTCGGCCGCGAACCTGGGGACAAAGTCACAATCTCGGGTCCCTATGGAGAGTTTTTCATCAAGGAGACGGACGCCGAGATGGTCTACATTGGCGGTGGAGCAGGTATGGCACCACTCCGCAGTCATATTTACGAATTATTTAAGCGTCAAAGAACCACTCGTAAGGTGTCGTATTGGTACGGTGGACGCAGCTTGCGAGAGCTGTTTTACATTGACGAATTCCGCGAAATCGAGAAGGAGTTTTCCAACTTTTCCTTCAACATCGCTTTGTCAGATGCGCTTCCGGAAGACAATTGGACCGGCTACTCCGGCTTTATTCATCAAGTGTTGTTGGAGAACTACCTCAGTAAGCATCCCGCGCCGGAAGATATCGAGTATTACATCTGTGGGCCACCAATGATGAATGCGGCAGTATTCAAAATGCTAGATGGGCTTGGAGTAGAGCCTGAAAACATCGCTTACGATGACTTTGGTGGATAGTTTACATCCTCGACAGACGCAACGACCCGACTGTCGTAATGACGCTGTAAATATGAGACACATTCTTCCGCACTTGTCACTCCGCGTCGCATGCCTAGGGCTGTTCTGCTCATTGACCCAACTCGTTTACCCAGTCGTGGCGGATACCGTCAGCTGGAATGGTGCGGTTTTCGGCACGACGTATCATATCGAAGCTCACAGCTCCATACAGCCTTTAGATTCTGATGATTTACGTAAGGCTGTCGCGGATCGTCTCGAGCAAATCGACGAACTCATGTCCAACTGGAAACAAGATTCGGAAGTCTCTCGATTCAATCGTTTGGTGAAACCGGATGTCTGGTTTCCTGTTAGCTCCGAAACTGCGTTTGTTGTCGAATTAGCCAAACAGGTTAGTGAACAGACGGGCGGAGCATTTGATGTCACAGTAGGTCCGATTGTTCAACTCTGGAATTTTGGTGCCGGCCGTCGCGACGAATTTCGCGTACCAAACGATGAAGAAATCGCCCAGGCTTTGAAACAGATTGGGATGGCGTAT
>JAKVBZ010000240.1 GCA_022448645.1 Pirellulaceae bacterium | reverse complement strand
ATGGAACCGCGGCAACACATGCGCAACGCACTCTTCCTGAATACCGGCACGGATCGATTCATGGAGGTTGCTCAGGCCGCTGGCCTCGCAAACTCGGACTGGACCTGGTCTGTCAAATTTGCGGATTTGGATAACGATGGCTTCGAAGACGCGTACATGACCAACGGGTTTACACGTGACTACCTCGATAGCGATTTCAATTTGCGACTGCAACAATCAGGCAACAAGGATTCACTGGCCTGGTATAAGGCCCCGGTCCTTGAGGAGGCAAATCTCGCCTTCCAAAATCAGCAAAGCAAAGACGACCAGATTCACTTCGAAGATGTCTCGAAAGCATGGGGTGTGTCTTCCGTTGGAATCAGTTTTGGTGCCGCCTTTGGTGACCTCGATAACGATGGCGATTTGGATTTAATCGTCAATAACTTCGAGAAGGCACCGAGCGTCTACCGTAATCGTTGTCCCGAAACGAATCGCCGGCTGAAAATCACGCTCCGCGGCAAAGAAAGTAATTCCCAGGGATATGGCGCCGTGGTGAAAATCGGCGATCAGATGCGATGGGTGAATCCCCATAACGGTTATTTGTCGTCCAACGATCCGTCAGTTCATTTTGGACTTGGAGATCAAGACGTCATTCCCGAGATTGAAGTTCGCTGGCCCAGTGGACAAGTCCAGACGTTGAAGGATGTGGCCACAAATCAAACGATTACGATTTCCGAAGCCGGGGCGTCGGAAACGGTTCACGTGTCGGACCAGGAAACCTTGTTTGTTCCCTTTCACGAACCCTTTCGCGAAGTCAAACACGAAGAGAAGTTGTTCGATGATTTCGCCGTGCAACCGTTGCTTCCCAATAAACTCTCTCAACTCGGACCAGGAATGGCCTGGGCCGACGTGAATGATGATGGTCTTATGGATCTTTATCTGGGGGGAGCAGCAGGACAGGCCGGCCAATTGCTCGTGGCCAGCGACAACGGTCAATATCTTGCACCGCAAACGGCTCCTTTCTTGGCGGACGCCGAGTCCGAGGATATGGGTTGCCTGTTTTTGGATTGTGACAGTGATGGAGACCTTGACCTGTTTGTTGTGAGCGGCGGGGTCGAGGGAACTGAAGAAGGCACAACGCTTCGAGATCGGCTCTACGTCAACGACGGTTGGACCGCCGAGGGTGTGGTGAATTGGCGCCTTGCTCGCGATCAATTGCCCGATCTGCGTGACAGTGGGGGGCCCGTGGCCGCGGCCGACGTGGACCGTGATGGTGATTTGGATTTAGTCGTCGGTAGCCGCGTGTTGCCGGGACAATATCCGCTTAGCTCCCCCAGCCGACTGTTGATCAATCAAGGGGGAACCTTTGAGGATCAAACGCAAATTCGGTCACCGGCGCTGCTTGAGGCTGGAATGGTGACCTCCGCCGTCTGGAGTGACGTGAATAACGATGGCTGGTGCGATCTCGTGCTTGCCTCCGAATATGGTCCACTGAGACTTTTTCTGAATCGGGATGGCCATCTCGAAGAACAAACCGAAGCAGCCGGACTCGCGGCAGATCCGGGCTGGTGGAACGGCCTGTTGGCGACTGATCTCGATGCGGATGGTGACATTGATTTTGTCGCTACGAATTTTGGAAATAACACGAAGTATCATCCGGATGATGAACATCCCCAATTGATCTTCTTTGCAGACTTCGACCGAAGCGGTAAGTCGGACATTGTTGAAGCCAAGGCAACGTCGGCTGCTTTGTTGCCGACCCGGGGACGCAGCTGTTCCAGTAATGCGATGCCCGTCTTGCGAGATCGATTTAAGACCTACCACAGCTTTGCCTCGGCGGCGCTTCAGGATATTTACACTGAAGCACGACTCGAGGATGCGGTTCAACGTCGGGTGACCAACTTGAAGACGGCTGCTCTAATCAATGATGGTAACGGCCATTTTGAAATGCGTAAGCTACCCGGCTTGGCTCAAGCTGCCCCCGGATTTGGGGTCCAGGATCTGGTCGTGGGAGAGCGAGGAGCCAGTTTGTTCGTGGCCCAGAACTTCTACACCGCCCAACGCGAAACAGGGCGAATGAATGGGGGTGTGGGAGCCCTTCTCGTTCCTCAGGCAACGTCCGACAAGACGGCCGATTTGGGAGCCGTCTGGCCGGATGTGAGCGGAATCCTTGTCCCGGAAGATGCCAAATCAGTCGCAGCTGTCGACATCAATGGTGATGGTTGGCAGGATCTTGTTGTCGCCGTCAACGATGGTTCACCTCGCTGTTTTCTTCAACGACCGCCAGAGTCACCAGCTCCCCTCAGGGTGAATTTGCAGGGGCTCCCCTGTAATGCCTCAGCCGTCGGTGCCCAAATTCTCGCCGTCGAGCATGACGGTCAGCAATCCCTCCACGTTCTCATGGCGGGTGAAGGGTATTTAACCCAACGACCCCCGTACGTTTATCTCCCTGAAATTCCGGAACGCTTGATCGTTCAGTGGCCTGATGGGCAGCGTTCGGAGCACGAGGTGAATAGCAACGTCACCGGATCGATGACGTTGAAGCATCCCGCCTTGCCCTAGTTGCTCGACTCGGCTGTTGTCTTAAGAGAATAATTTCTGTCAGTGCAATTCTGCGCAGATTCTGTCTCACCGTGGTGAATGGGCGTTCAGATATTTGTACGTCTTATTCGCCAATTCTAAATGGAAAATGAATTGTTATTTTTAGTACACGTGTCATAATCAGCTACAGCAAAAAAAAATGGAGTTGCTAATCCTCGACTGATACATTTTCGGAAAACGCTACTGAAAAACGCCAATACAAGTGTCGTGACATGACCCTGCGGTCATCGAGCGGCTTTTGTGTTGGCGTTTTTTTTTTGGCCCGAGGTCAGCAGCTCTTAAATCAATTTCTCGGGAGCTTTACGATGAAACGACAACTTTGTGCTTTGGCGATGGTTGCGATCCTTGCAGGATCCACAGTTGCTGCTGACCAGTTCTACCCAATCAGCAGTGTTTCTTCTTCCACACAGGACTCTGACCTGTGGCCCGTATCCAACCTGATTCAGGGACCGGGGACTGGCTTCAACGCGGATGCACCTTACGAAAAACTTGCTGGTGGTCCTGATGGTCTGTGGGTAACGGACGCTCCTGGTGGTTATCCTTCCGATTACATTGAAGTCGCAGGTCAGCCGGTTGTTACTTTGGATCTCGGTTCTGATACCGTCCTGAACGAAATCAGCACCTGGGGTTACTCGAGTGGTAACAGCAACGGTGTCAGTGAATTCAGCTTGAAATTCTCCACCGACGCTGAAGGTCCTGCTGGTGGTAGTGCTTCAGCAGGTCCCTTCGTGATGGCTGGCGACCGAGCCACCGGAACCAACGATGACAGCTCGCGTCAATCGTTCGACTTTGACACGATCACCGCTCGCTACGTCGAGCTGACGGTTATCGACAACTTCTTCGTCGCACCCGGTAACGGTGACGGCGGAACCGTTCCTGGTGGCGACC
>JAKVBZ010000024.1 GCA_022448645.1 Pirellulaceae bacterium | reverse complement strand
ACCAACCCCGTCAATACTTCTGCTCTTTAAGTTAAGTAGCTGGCGCTACCAGCTTTACCATCAAACCTTTGCTATCAGAATCACGTAATAATTTTAGACAAGCAGTTCGTATCGCAAAGCTGGAACAGGAACCGTAGAATAATGCCACAGCCTGTCAAGATTGTATCGAGTCATTGCCGAACACGTGAATCTGCGGTCGTTTATTTCCAATGGCCCCGTTTCAATCACCTAGCCATGACATGAATTTTCTCCGCCTGACATTAGTTGTCTGCACACTCGTTCTCGGAATCTCCCAGAACACCACGTCGGTGTGCGCCCAACAAGATGCTGCCGGTGATTTCAAGTCCTCCTTGAGGGAGTTCGTTGGCGACGACTTACTTCAGTCGGGATCACAGAACGATTCGCAGCTGGAAAATCCCCAAACGCATGCAGGCATGCCGGCTTATCACGGAAAAAACTCCAAACTAACTCTAGGAGGTTACATTCAGCCTTCCATGGTACAGCCCGGTGGTCAGGCAATCCTGGTACTCACAGCAGTACCAGACTCCGATTACCACCTTTATCCCTATTCGGATACGGACAATCGACAACAGAACAAACCGACATTGATCGTCGTCACTGAAGGATTTCCCAGTCAGCGCCCGCAAACGGATGCAGAAACCATCACTCCACCATCAGGATTGGCGCTTCCTTACCACCCCGGGAATGTAACATGGACCATCCAAATAGAAGTGCCAGGCGACGCGATGGCTGGAAAGCACCGTATCGCTGGATTCATAGGTTTTCAGACATGTACTGACAAAGCCTGTTATCGCCCGGAAGGTGTAGCATTCGAAACCGAACTCATCGTCGGCAACGAATTGCCAACAGATCGCCATCCCATTCGATTTCAAAAATCAAGTTACGACTTGGCCGCTGCCGCTTCCAAAGACCGACAGGAGCCTCCGTCACACAACCTACCGGATGACACTAATTTTATAGAGGTCGCTGCGACGAGTTCCGACTCATCCGTCAAGGATCGTTCGTCACCTTCTCATCCAGTACAAAGCCACAACTCCTCAGATCAGGACTACTCGCTCGGCTACATCCTCATGTCAGCTTTTCTGGGTGGCTTGATCCTAAACGTGATGCCGTGCGTCCTACCCGTGATCGGCTTGAAGCTGATGGCCTTTGTACAACAAGCTGGTGAGAGCCGTTGGCGAGTGTTTGAATTGAATCTGTGGTACTGCCTGGGATTGATGAGCGTATTCATGGTTTTAGCCGCGCTGGCCGTGATCGTCGGGTTGAGTTGGGGCGCCCATTTTTCGTCCACAGCATTCGCACTAGTCATTCTGTGCGTCGTTTTTGTTTTTGGCTTGGCACTTCTGGGTGTTTGGGAAATTCCCATCCCGGGATTTATCGGTTCCGGTGCCGCAGTCGAAGCAGCCGAACGCGAGGGTAGAGTAGGCGCTTTTTTCAAAGGAGCCCTGACCACAATCTTGGCAGTACCATGCACCGGCCCGTTCATGGGGCCGGCCTTAACTTGGGCTGTAAAACAACCGCCAATGTTGACGTATTCCACCTTCGCCATGCTCGGGCTAGGTATGGCATCCCCTTACTTGTTGGTGGGAATTTTTCCGAAACTTATCTCGTTCCTGCCGAAGCCGGGTGCCTGGATGAACACTTTCAAGCATCTGATGGGCTTCGTGTTGATGGGTACCGTCGTTTTTATCTTTTCATTTCTTAGCGAAGAGGTAGTCATCAAGGCAATGGCGTTGTTGGTCAGCCTGGGATTCGCCTGCTGGTGGGTCGGCAGGATCCCCTTCAGCGCTACCTGGGGCCGCAAACTGAGAACTTGGACCGGTGGAGCTGTCGCCGTCGTACTCACTTTCGCCCTCATGTTTTATGTGCTGCCCATGCTGGTACTGTACGAATTGGATTGGCAGCCCTATTCCCGCGCAACACTTGACGAACATCTGGCTAAAGGAAATACGGTGTTGATTGACTTTACGGCCGATTGGTGAGGGACTTGTCTCGCCAACGAGGCAGTTGCCTTGAACCGCTCCCGTACCAAGCAGTTAGTCGAAGCAAACGGCGTCGTCACCTTGAAAGCTGATTCATCGAGACCTTCATCAGAAATTGACGCCCTGCTAGAGGACCTCGGCAATGCGGCGGGAACCCTTCCGTTCTACGCCGTCTATCCTGCTGATGGGACCGATCCAATCGTTTTTGGGGGCCCGATCACTCAAGGCTACATCTTGGAGATATTAGAAGGGGCAGGTCCATCGGCCGAACAGAAACGGGTTGCCAGCAGCGCCACTCCGTTAAATTAATTCGCCTTGCAGGCGCCTTCGGCCGATCATTCCACACACTATTGGCTCTCGCCCGTATGGGCTACCGAAGGTCGTTATTGAAGACCACCTCGCCAGATCCTTCGACAATTCGGCCGATTTCCCAGGTCTCATATTCCATCGCGCTCAACATGCGACATATTTTGTTAGCAAAATAGTCACTGACAACAAGTACGAGTCCTACTCCCATGTTGAAAACGCGGTCCATTTCCTCGTCGTCGATTTCTCCTAATTCTTGTAGCCAGGGAAACACTGGCGGAACATCCCAACTGCCGCGTTCAATCTGAGCTTCCACACCGGCTGGCAAAATTCGCTGTAAGTTCTCTTGCAGCCCCCCTCCAGTGATGTGGGCAATCCCATGAATTACCGTCTTGCGTTTGTAGTGTTGCAACAACTGCCGGATAGGACGAGCGTAAATACGTGTCGGCTCAAGTAGAACATCGGCAACGGAGCCGAATCCGGTGTCGTCGTCAGGTGTTAAACCGGCTATCTCAAAGACAACTTTTCGCACCAAACTGTAGCCATTGGAATGCAGGCCCGATGCTGCAATTCCCAACAATCGATCTCCGGGGGTAATGCTGTGTCCGTCAATCAGCTGCCCTTTTTCGACAACCCCGACACAAAATCCCGCCAAATCGTAGTCACCGGTCGAATACATGTCAGGCATGATCGCCGTTTCACCTCCGAGCAAAGCGCAGTCGGCTATCCGGCAACCTCGACTGATACCGGTCACAATTTGCTCTAACAGCTCTGGATTATCAGCCGACATAGCCACATAATCCAAAAACATCAGCGGTTCCGCTCCACAACAAATCGCATCGTTGACAGACATGGCTACCAAATCAATGCCGACGGTATCGTGTTTGTCTACGGTTGTGGCCACTTTAAGCTTCGTACCAACTCCGTCAGTACAAGCGACCAACACTGGATTGGAATACGCCCTTCGAAACAAGGGACTTTCAAAATCGAGCTGAAAAAGCCCGGCAAAACCTCCGTCCAATGGCATCACACGGGGCGAGTAGGTCCCACGCAGCAGACTGGTCAGCCGCGACATGGATTCCTGATAAAGTTCGAGATTGACACCCGCGTCTTTGTAAGTAGCTTTGGCCATTCAGGTTACCGAATTTGGCAGGAGCGAATTTTGGATTGTATGCGCGCCTGGATCACATTGTCAACGTGGTGCCTAAGAAGATATCCTGTCAGAATTCACTGGTTCACCCTACAGAGAAACCCAACGATTCGAGAAATACCATGAAGTCACGAAGAGGATTTTTGAATCTGCAGCAACTAAATTGTGTGACTCGTCTACCGGCCCAAATAATTTGGTACTTTGCCCTTACCGTGTTTTTGCTGTTCGGATCTGCCGTCTTTCTTGTGGCCGATGAGGTACCCGATGAGGTACCCGACAAAGCGGCGCCTTCCGCATTCGCACCTGCTAAAGATTTGGAACAACAAATCACCTATTTTGTAAAGCGTTTGGACAAACAATTAGCCGACGAAGCGGACTACAACGAAGACCGCCAAATCAACGTCGAACGTGACGCCAGTACGCTGGCTGTCATTGCTGTGGTATTAGCCAACCACGATCAACCTGGGGAACTTAAGGCCTCGGCCTTGTTGAGCTCGGCGCAGTCACTTGTCGAAGCCGCTGGCGATTACGCTGAAGCTATCCAGTCTTTGCAAGCATTGAAGGATGCCCTAGCTGTGAAGGAAGATTCCGCGTCAGTCGACTGGGAGAGTTCGGGCGTTGATCTGTCTGTCTTGATGAAGCAGGTTCCGATTGTAAACAACACGTTACGGCGCGGTGTCTCGGGACGCCGCTTCAAGCGATCTGCAGACAGATCGGCCGGCTTGGCCGCGACACTTGCCGCCCTGGCTCACGTGTCCGCATTTGACGATGCGTATTGTGGCGACGAAGAAGACGAATTGATGTGGCGACAATTTTGCATGGAAATGCGAGATTCTTCCGCCCGAGCAAATCAAGCCATTCAGGAGTTGGACCAGAAAGCTGCCATGAACGCTCTTGACGAAATCGTCGAATCGTGCGATCGATGCCACGAGAAATTCCGGTAGCCGGCTACGAGACGCTTTTGGCGAAATTCGCTTTAGACTCTAACGGTCGTGCTGATTCCATGGACGGTCTGAAATTCGTCAAGAATAGGAATCCTTCCCCAGGCGTTATCACGCACGGAAAAATAATGAAAGTTTGATGTAGTAAGCCTCTAAACCATTCCTTGAACTACGACAGGACTGGTAAAGTGACCTTGTCGGCGGCGCGTTCGCACCGCTTTGGAATGACTTCATTATTCGCAAGGACACTTGAGGCACCACGAATGCTCATGGCATATCCGCATCCTGAACTCGACTTCACTCACGTATTACCGTACGGCGCGCTGTTACACGATCATGGTGTGCAGTTTGTCGTTTTCAGTCGCTCCGCGACGGCGATGCGATTGCTCTTATATGATGACGTCACAAATCGTGAACCGGTGGAAATCATCCCTTTCGAACGCGATTCGCATCGCTGGGGAGACATTTGGAGTTTATTCATCCCAGGCATCGGCCCAGGACAACTCTATCACTTTCAAGCCGACGGACCTTACGACCCGGAACGAGGACAGTGGTTTGATGGCAAAGCACGCTTGATTGATCCTTACGCCAAAGCTTTGGCGGGTACGTTTCAGCCTAATGAAGATGGTATCTTGCGTCCCCCCAAATGCGTCGTCGTCGACGACTATTTTGATTGGAAAGGCGATCGACATATTCGCCGAGATTTGTCCGAGTCGATCATTTACGAAATGCATGTCCGGGGCTTTACAATGTGCCCCAGTAGTCAAGTGGAGCACCCAGGTACGTACCGCGGGGTGATCGAAAAGATCCCGTACTTAAAGTCGCTAGGGGTGACAGCGGTAGAGCTAATGCCGTTGCACGAGTTCCCTATCAACAACTTGAACGGCTGGCGCGACGACAAGCCCAATTATTGGGGCTATGATCCCATGGCCTTTTTCGCGCCACACCGAGGGTACGCAGCCGATCAGCAACCTGGTGGACAGGTGGCGGAATTTAAAGAAATGGTGCGAGCCCTTCATGAAGCTGACATTGAAGTCATCTTGGATGTCGTCTTTAACCATACCTGTGAAGGCAATGAGCTAGGGCCAACGCTCAGTTTCAAGGGGCTGGAAAATCACGTGTACTACATGCTCGACAACGATGGTAGCCGCTATCGGAATTTCTCGGGCTGCGGAAACACAGTCAACGGAAACCATCCGATCGTCCGAGAAATGATTTTCCATTGCTTACGCCACTGGGTACACAATTTTCACATCGACGGTTTTCGTTTTGACCTGGCATCGATTCTCAGCCGTGACCGCGCTGGACAGTTAGTGCCGAACCCACCCCTGGTAGAGACGATCGCTGAAGATCCTCTACTGGCCGACACCAAAATGATCGCTGAAGCGTGGGATGCGGCGGGTGCCTATCAGCTAGGTTCGTTTGGCGACCAACGTTGGGCCGAGTGGAATGGTCGTTTTCGCGACGACGTACGAATGTTCTGGCGTGGCGACGACAACGTCCTGGGACACTTTGCCACCAGGATCGCCGGATCAAGTGACCTGTACGAAAAGAGCGGACGCCATCCGTATCACAGCATTAATTTTGTGACCTCCCATGATGGCTTTACGCTCAACGACCTGGTGACTCATCGTGACAAACACAATGAAGCCAATGGCGAAGGAAACCGTGACGGAGAAAACAACAACTACAGTGAAAACTACGGTATCGAAGGACCAACTCAGAAATCAGAGGTCAATGACATTCGTTTACGTCAAATCAAGAACACTCTGGCAACGCTCCTGCTCAGCCAGGGCGTGCCGATGATCCTGTTCGGGGATGAATGTCGACGAACTCAAAAGGGAAATAACAACGCCTATTGCCAGGACAACGACATTTCGTGGTTCGACTGGACTTTGGTCGAGGAACACGCCGAATTGGTCGATTTCGTTCGTGCCCTGATCGATTTTCGTCGTCGCCAACCGACAGTGCGCCGCAAATCGTTCCTGCAGGGCATCGCCGCGGATGGACGATCACAACCTGATGTCCGCTGGATGAATGCGGACGGTTCCGAAGCCGACTGGAGTGGCCATATCAAAACGCTCATGTGCTGGATCATGCCACCTGCGCGAGAAGACGATCCGGCTTGTGCAGGACGTGAAATACTGCAGCTGTACAATGCGTCTCACAATGCATGTTACTTCCAGCTACCACCAGCTGCCAAAAATCATGGCTGGCGACTATTGGTGGATACATCTTGTGAGTCACCGCACGACGTATATCCTAATGCCGATGGGCCCGTTCTACCTGGTGGGAAGTTCAAGGTCGCTGCGAGTTCAATGCGTTGCTATGTAGCGTTTTGACAATCAACATGATCAACCTGGAAGAACTCTACAGCCGAGAATACTACCTGGAGGACTGTGAGGGTTTTCAGGAATTCCAAAAGAATTGGGGACAAAAACCGTCTCGACGATTAACCAAATGCCTACGGTTACTGTCTCCAGCGGCCGGTGAAAAGATCGCCGATTTGGGATGCGGACGGGGCGAAGTGGCCATCCGTGCAGCAGCTTGCGGTGCTCATGTCGTGGCCGTGGACGGTTCACCTGTTGCCCTACAACTACTCCAAGAAGCAAGCCAGCAATGGATCGCAAATCAGAATCTAGATATCAACGGTAGCGATCGCTTGCAGGTCGTCCACGCCACACTCGACAATCTGCCGTTGAAAAACAGACAGTTCGACGCTGTTGTGATGTCGGACGTCATTGAACACATTCCTCGGCCACAAATCGGCATTGTGCTGCAGGAATCTTTTCGCATCCTCCGACCGGGAGGTCGTCTCCTTATTCACACCCAACCGAATCGCCTTTTGGTGGATTGGACCGTACCGTTGTTGTCCCATCTTTCTTGGTTGTGGGGAGTCCGTTTGCCTGCCGACTTGCGGGATGAAATGACGGCCGGTGCCCGCGGCGACTACCATCCCAGCGAACAGTCGCGTGGGGAACTACGAAGACACCTGCAAAACGCCGATTTTGTCGTCGACGAGATTTGGCTCGAAGGCACCTATCCACTCCATCGGATATTCCGAGAGACACGCTACAAAGATACAATCCTGAAACTGTTTCGACGCAGCCAGTTTTTAAAAGAATTCCTGGCCGGGCAAATTTACGCGACCTGTCACCGTCCACATTGAGCGTCGTTTAGCGGACGACCCAACGACGTAGCATAATACAAGGTCATGGCACGCCCAGCGCGGGCAATGAAAGTCGTTGCAATTGCCGTTACGCTTCTACCGAAAGGCAACAGCTCCGGAACACCAAATCAAAACGCCCGGAAAAAGGATCAGGCACCACTTTCGGCTGTTCCGCCGTCGGAAACATCGGTGGACGTTTCCGTCGCACCCCGCTTGGAGGAACTCACCGTACCAGGAACGATAAGTGGCCCGTGAGAATTTTCCTCAATGACCTGTTGAAGCTCATCGGAATCGATCACTTCATGTTCGATCAGTTCCTGGGCCAAGGCTTTGAGCGCATCACGTCGGGCTTCTAGTATGTGTCGCACACGCTCGATGCCATCATCAATGATCCGCTTGACCTCTTCATCGATCTCGTGAGCAGTGCGTTCACTATAACTGCGATTTCGTTCTTCGCCCGCACCAGGGAGAAACGCATTCTGCGTAGATTCTCGAAAATTGACTCTCCCTAAGCGGCTCATCCCATACTCAGTGACCATAGCACGAGCAATTTCGGTGCAGCGTTCCAAATCGTTCTGAGCACCTGTTGAAATATCTTCGTAGGTGAGTTCTTCGGCCATAGTACCGGCAAGCAATACTTGGATACGACTCTCCAGCTCTCCTTGTGTCAGTAGAAATCGGTCACCAACTGGACGTTGCATGGTATATCCGAGTGCCGCGATGCCACGAGGAATGATAGAAACCTTGTGAACGGGATCTGTGTTCGGCAAGCTATAGGCCACCAGTGCGTGCCCACTTTCGTGATATGCGACCCGCTGTTTTTCGTCCTCGTTCATTAACCGCTGTTTCTTTTCCAGTCCAGCCGTCACACGTTCAACTGCTTCGTTGAACTCCGCCAAACTGACCGATTGTTTTTCCAGCCGTGCAGCCAACAACGCCGCTTCATTCACCAGGTTCGCCAAATCGGCGCCGGCGAATCCGGAGCAGATCGACGCAACTTGTTTTAGATCAACGGTCGGATCCAGTTTGACGTTCTTGACGTGAACCTTCAGGATCTCCTCCCGACCTTTCACATCCGGTCGATCCACAAGCACATTTCGATCAAATCGTCCGGGACGCAACAATGCGGGATCCAACATCTCTGGTCGGTTGGTAGCTGCCATGACGATGACACCGTTGTTCGAATCAAATCCGTCCATCTCTACCAACAGCGCGTTCAATGTTTGCTCACGTTCGTCATGGCCTCCGACAACACTCGTACCTCGCGTTTTCCCGAGTGCATCTAGCTCATCGATGAAAATGATACATGGGGATTTGCCTTCGGCTTGACGGAACATATCCCGGACTCGAGCAGCACCCACGCCGACGAACATTTCTACAAAGTCAGAACCGGACAGACTAAAGAAAGGTACCCCTGCTTCTCCGGCAATCGCCTTAGCTAACAACGTTTTCCCGGTCCCCGGAGGACCCACGAGCAAAACGCCCTTGGGAATCCTACCACCCAGCCGCTGATATTTTTCCGGAGACTGCAGGAAGTCGACGACTTCACGAACTTCTTCCACGGCTTCGTCGATCCCCGCAACATCGTCAAATGTAACGCCGAGATCTTCTTGGGCATACATTCGACCTCGGCTGCGGCCAAAGGCCATTGGCGAACCTGCCCCGCCGATACGGCGCATCATGAGAAAGAAGAACACCAAAAGCAGACCAAACATCACCAGCATAAAGCCGTAATTTGCAAAAAAATCTGGGCCTTTGGCATATTCGTAATCGATATGAGCCAGCTCCAGAGTCCGAGTCAGCCGCTGCTCACTTTCTTCGTTGTCACTCTTGTGAACATAGATCGAGACGTCCTTTTTGGGGGGGTCCTTTTCACTCGATAACGCTTTTCCATTCCGTTCTAGCACTTGCCGCGTCACTTTTGCGGTAATGCGAGTCTCGTGGATAACGACTTTGTCCAAGTCACGATATTCGACCTTATTTTCACCCTCTTTGACGATCAAGAACGCATTCTCGTCCAATTCCCGCCGCTTCTGCTCGCCCTGAACCTGCTCTTGATTGTCAACGTATCGACATTGACGGACCAGTTTTTCGAAATCCGTGAAGCCCATGCGGTGACCAGCCGAATTGACGATGAACAGGGCCAAAAAGATAAAAGCCACTCCAATCGCCACCAGGTACCATATAAACCCACCTGCCAGGGGACCCCTGTTTTCAGAATCCCTGCGTCCAGAATCGTTATCTTGGTCCATTGCGATTTGCCCTCGGCTGTCGTGTTCTAAACTCTCATTATACACCCAGACTCGTCAAGAGCAGCCTTGGTGCAGGCCTCCCACCGCGAGTCCGCCTTGTAATCCGAATGTAGCGGTTCTAGAATCTCCCCAACACTGGAAAACTTGGTTTCACCCGAAAAAAACGGACAATAGGAGCCACTGAAGTGCAGGTGAGATCTGGACATTTATCCATTGCATGGATGCAGGTCACGTCCCACCCACGTGCCCCTTCATTCGTCTGTAACATAACCGTCACAACCATCCATGACTGATTCGCCAATTAACGTTGCCGTGCTGGGGTCAACTGGAAGTATTGGCACCAGTACACTGGAAGTCATCGGTGCATCTGCTGGGCGGATCAAAGTCGTCTCATTGTCCACATACCGGCGTGTTGAAGACGCCATTCGCCAATCTTGTGAACATCATCCCAAGCGGTTGGTCGTCGCCGATCCAGACTGTGCTCAACAACATGACTTTTCGGCCTTGCCCACAGAGACAGAACTGGTGACAGGCCCGGACGGTCTGGTCGAAAACGCCACCGACCCGGAGGTGCACGTCGTAGTGGCTGCCATTGTAGGAAGTGCCGGATTGCAAAGCACGTGGGCAGCACTTGAGGCCGGTAAAACGGTGGCTTTAGCGAACAAAGAAACCTTAGTGGCAGCCGGCCCTTTAGCTACCCGGCTAGCTGCAGATCGAGGCGCCCGAATCGTACCCATCGACAGCGAACATAGCGCCCTGTTTCAGGCACTTCAAGCTGGCCGACGTGAAGACGTCCGCCGAGTCATCCTGACCGCCAGCGGTGGCCCATTTCGACAATACTCGCAAGACCAGCTGGCGAACGTCACCGTGGAACAAGCTCTGGAACACCCAACCTGGAACATGGGTCCCAAAATTACGGTGGATTCAGCGACCATGATGAACAAGGCATTAGAGATCATCGAGGCTCGCTGGCTATTCCAATTGCGTCCAGACCAAATCGACGTCGTGATTCATCCTCAGTCGATCGTGCATTCGATGGTCGAATACATTGACGGCTCGGTCATGGCTCAACTGAGTCCACCCGACATGAAACTGCCGATCCAGTATGCCTTGACATTTCCCCAACGGTGGCCAGGACCAGCAACCCGCATGGATTGGCAACAGCTACACACCATGGAATTCGGACCTCCTGATTTCGACCGGTTTCCAGCACTCAAACTTGGCCTGGAAGTAGCCATGCAAGGCGGGACAGCGGGAGCAGTGCTCAACGCAGCGAATGAAGCTGCCGTAGCTTGCTTCCTGGAATCACGACTAGCATATCACGATATTGTGCCCGCCTGTCGAGCCGTCTTGGAACACCACGACTTCGAATCACATCCGACACTCCAACGTGTTTTAGAAATCGATCAATGGGCTAGAAAAGAAATCGAACAACAAGCTGTAGCTTGAGCCTAAAATATTTGCGCGTCTCACTCGATAACTACCTACTGGCAGTTTTTTAGAAGACGCGAACTTGGAAGACTAACTGAGGAGATAAAACGTGGAAATGTGCCTGGTTTTCGCCGACCTGCCTTATCTGTTCACCCCCCAAGGCCTGCTGGTTATGTTGAAGGTCGCCTTCGGGCTGGGCATGGTCATCTTTGTCCATGAACTAGGACACTTTCTCGTCGCCAAGATGTGCGGAGTGAAGTGTGAAAAGTTCTATGTTGGATTCGACGCACCGATCAAGATCGGTCCCATCCAATTACCTCGTACATTGGGTAAATTCCAGTGGGGAGAAACAGAATACGGCATCGGTATCATCCCGCTGGGTGGCTATGTCAAGATGCTGGGCCAAGACGACAATCCGGCCAACTACCAAAAGGAAGCTGACCGAATCAAGGTTGGCGATTCGGACGAGGATACTTCGTCAAACACGGCAGACCAGCCAATTTCCAGTGATACAACCGGCGGTGATTCGGAAAACGTGAACGAATCAGAACTGCAGCTGGACCCGCGTAGTTATCCGGCCAAACCAGTTCCCTACCGCATGAGCATCATCTCAGCTGGCGTCATCATGAACGTGATTTTCGCCGCCATTTTTGCCACCATTGCCTTTCGGCTGGGCACCACCTACACCCCTTGCCTTATTGGCAGCGCCATGCCGGGTTATTCCGCTTGGGAAGCCGGTTTGTTGCCGGGGGACCGCATCATCCAAATCGGTCGTGAAGGAGAAGCTAATCAACAGCTGCGTTTTCACAACGATTTACAGAGTAAAGTACTTTTTTCTGGAGCCAACAAGGAACTCGAGTTCCTGATTGAACGTGGCGACGAGCAAATCTGGTTTAATCTCAAACCCACTAATTTCATTGGAAGCAGTAGTAAAGATTCTCCCAAGATCGGCGTCTCGCCGGCGTACTCGAACGTCTTGCGTGGCAATGTGTTCGATGAACAAGAAGAAAACGAAACGGAAAACCAACCAGAAGAATCAGCAGACCAAGTCCAAGCCGGAGACCAAGTGATTGCCGTCAATGGTGAAGGGGTCGAAGACGGATTCCTATTGCAAGCCCGCCTGGCACAACTGTCCAATCAAGACGTGACTCTTACCGTCGAACGTCAGCTGGAAGGTCCCGACGAACCGATCGAAAAACACGACATCGTGGTACCTCGACGCCCTCTCCGTCGACTCGGCTTGATCATGCGAACAGGGCCCATCACAAGCGTTCGCCACGGATCGCCGGCGCACGATGCTGGAATACAAAAGGGGGATTTGATCAAATCCGTCAATGGCCAACCTGTGGTCGATCCCATGATTCTTCCCAAAATTCTAAGCCAACTAGCCGGCCAAGTGGTTGATCTAGAACTGTTGCGAGACGGAGAGCAACATCAAGTCCAATTGAGACCCAGCAAACCGTTGTCCACTCGTCTCTATAGCTTCAGCCAATTCATGCCCGTCGCAGCCGAAGCGATTGGGGTCGTCTATTCCGTCTCGGGTCAAGTCGTCGACGTGGAACCAAACAGTCCTGCGGCGAAAGCCGGCTTGCAACCTCAAGACGAAATTGTAGAAGTCACGTTTGTGCCGAAAAACAACGACCGTCAGGAAAATCGAATGGAACGCCGTCAGACAGGAGCCTTGGATGCCGTTTCGATTAGTGAAGAAAGTAAAAACTGGCCCTATGTTTTTTCCAGAATGCAATACCTCCGACCTCAAACCACACTCAACATGAAAATCCGTCAACAGGATGGAACCACCAAGACAGTGAATTTAGCGGCCGTCGAATCGGACGAATGGTTCTGGGAAGACCGAGGGCTCATCTTCGAAACGGTGAGTGAACCTTTACAAGTCCAAGCGTGGAAAACTGCGGCTGCGATGGGTCTCGAACAAACCTGGGGAGATCTAACGAAAGTCATCACGGTGCTGCGCAAGATCGTCACCAACGAAATATCGCCCACCAAACTGGGCGGCCCTGCCATGATCGTGGCGGCGGCAGGAAGCGAAGCATCTCAAGGAATTGGCCGCTTTCTCCTTTTCTTAACGTTACTCAGTGCTAACCTGGCAGTGATCAATTTCCTTCCAATTCCCGTCTTGGACGGCGGGCATATGTTATTTCTCGCCGTCGAAGGCATCACCGGCAAACCGCTCAATGAAAAACTTCAGTTTCAGGCTACGCTGGTCGGGCTCGCCTTGATACTCCTACTCATGGTATTCGTGATTGGACTAGATATCCTGCGTTTTGCAGAATGGTACCTGTGACCATAGGGGAAAGTCTCAGGTCTTTGCTTGCACAATCCATCTTCCAGGAGGGTTAAGAAGCAAGCCCTGCGGAGAGCCAAGTGTCAGCGTATGTCTTCTCACACTCCAACCTCTGCATCTCCGGTCGTTGTGTTCGATGCCGTCGGGACACTCATTTATCCCGACCCCTCCGCAGCTGATGTCTATGCGCGCTATGGACGCGAGTACGGATCACAGATGACAGTTGACGAAATTGCCGTGCGGTTTAGCAACGCATTCCATCAGCAGGAACAGGCAGATCAGCTCGATAAGCTCCGCCGTCGAAATACCACGGAACAACGCGAAAGAGAGCGCTGGCGAACTATCGTGACAGATGTCTTCGAAGAAGTACCCCATGCTTCAAACGAACTGTTTGATGACTTGTGGGAACATTTTTCGCAAGGCCGCCATTGGCAGGTGTTCGGAGATGTGGTGGAAACCTGGCAAACGTTGCAAAAACAAGGATACCTGCTAGCCATCGCATCCAACTTCGACGACCGGTTGCCACAAATCTGTCAGGAGCACCATCCTTTGAATTCCTGCCGTCACATCTTTTGGTCAGCTGAAATCGGTTATCCAAAGCCTAGTCCTGAATTCTTTGCTCGTGTCACCGCACGGCTCAAGGTACCTTCCAATCAAATTTTCTTTGTCGGCGATTCACTGGTAAACGATTTCCAAGGAGCACAGGCTGCGGGCTGGAACGTTAAACTACTCACACGTGGTGAGACATCTTTGTCCCAAGATCACCGGATCACCAGCTTGTGCGACGTGATATCTTGGGTAGCTGGCTAAAGCAGACAACCTTGACAGGCGACACCAAAGTCACGCAAGTGCCCGTCTAAACAGATCGAATATTTCTGACTCGAATGGGAGCACATCCTGGAACAAAACATCGGCCGTTGAACTCAATTCCGTATTTTTCTAAGAGCGTTCGAAGCTCTACTTAACACGACCTTTTGAGATGAAGCTGCCCTGATTGTTGATGGTTTGGATGAGGCTTATTTATTGGATTGCTAACAGCAAACGATCTGCATGCCTCTTGTAATTGAAAATTGTCGCGACAATCGACCGACTCGTGAACCCAGCGACTCAAGTTTGATTTGATGATTCCTGCGACTTGAGAAATGGAAAGTCTCGCAGGCAAAAACGCATGGAAGTGAACATGGTCGTTCAGAACGCTGGCTAAAAGCCATTTTGCAGTTTATTGCCAGTGTGACGACATCAATCCCGTGTGTATGAGGACTGCCGGCCCTTCGGGAGATTTCCACGACGCAAAGATTGACAACGGCGGGTTGATATTTTCCGCAAACTCACCAACAAATAGCCATTTAAGAATCGTGCATGGCACGCGCATGATAGCTACTGCGGACAAACGGCCCACTGGCTACCTTACGGAACCCCATTTGCTTGGCCGCCTCGCCCAGTTCGTCAAATTCTTCTGGAGTCACATAGCGAACCACGGGAATGTATTTGACCGGATCCGGCTGCAAGTATTGCCCTAGCGTCAAAAAGTCACAGCCGTGATCCAACAGGTCTGCCAGCACATCCAAAATTTCCTGGTGGGTCTCGCCCAGCCCCAGCATCAAACCACTCTTGGTCTTAATTTGTGGATCAAGCTGTTTGACCTGCTGCAGCAAGCCGAGCGTCCAACGATAATCTGATTTGCCACCTCGAACTTTGGCATACAGGCGAGGCACCGTTTCCGTATTGTGATTAAACACCTCCGGAGCCGCCTCGACCACTCGCTTTACGCTCTCACGTTGGTCAACGAAATCGGGCGTCAATACTTCAATAGCCGCTCCTGTTCGCTCACGCACAGCCAACACGCAACGGTAAAAATGTTCAGCCCCACCATCCGGCAGATCATCCCGCGTCACCGAAGTAATCACAACATGCTTCAAGCCCAAGCGATATGCTGCTTCCGCTAACCGCTCCGGCTCGTCAACTTCGGGCTGCTCTGGACGACCGCGCGAGACTGCACAAAAACCACAGGGACGTGTACACACATTTCCCAAGATCATAAATGTGGCTGTTTTTTGAGAATAGCACTCCATGCGATTCGGACAACGTGCGTTGTCACAGACAGTTTCTAATCCCAATTCATCCAGCAGGCGAGCTGTAAAATGATTCGCATTTCCCTTGGGAACGTTACGTTTCAGCCAGCGAGGCAATCGACGCTCGGGCAACATCGAATCCGAGGGCGAGGAGGCATCAAGAATCGGTAAATCAAACGCTTCCGGAACGGTACTCACAGTTCGTCTCGTTATCCAAAAAGACTTTTACAGGATCGGCCAGAGCACCTTCACGCACTCAAAACCACCAGCTAGAAAGCGTTAGCGTCTAGTTTTCCCAGGGGGAATCTGCTTTCCCACGGGGACCTGACGCTATCGCCCCTCAACTCAAAAAGTTTACAATGCACTCATATTCTGTCTCGTCTCCTACAATCGTCAACGACCACATGTTATCGTTACAATGGTGTATGACCATTCGGTTACGTACAGACATCTCAAGCCTTCATTGTACGTGATGCTAGACTACAAGGCGAGATGCCTCTTTAGTTCACACATAGGCATCCGCATCGGTGACGTATACTTGGGAGTTTTCATCCACGATCGTGTAGGCCCATGGCAAAAAAGAGCAAGAAGAAAGCATCGACCGATACGAAGTCGAATGCGACGGACCGGCCCATCACAGAGAACCGAAAAGCACGCCACAAATTCGATGTACTCGAGACATTGGAGTGTGGTGTGGTACTGATGGGCAGCGAAGTAAAAAGTCTTCGCGACGGCAAGGTTTCCTTGGATGAGGCGTATGGACGAGTCATCGATGGAGAAGTCTGGCTGGTCGGTTGTGAAATCTCGGAATACACTTTCGCCAACCGCATGAACCACGAACCGCGGCGACGACGCAAACTCTTGTTGCATCGTCGCGAAGTCCGCAAGTTTGCCGCTCAAGCGTTCGAAAAAGGCCTTACCTTGGTACCCTTAAAAATGTACTTCAAACGTGGTCGAGCCAAATTGATATTGGGAATCTGTCGGGGCCGAAAGCTGTTCGACAAACGAGAAAAAATGAAAAAAGAAACGGTCAAACGCGACCTAGAACGGGCAATGCGTCGCGGATAATCCGACCTTTCTTGCGATCATTGATATTCTAAGAGCTTATGTGCAACCTGCCTGACGCTGTCTTCGTCAAAGCAACAGGGTCTGCTATACGATTGGTGCGACCAACAAATCGTTGGCACACTACGTACAACCGGAAGCCGAACCACAGGGAACCTCCTGGGGCTCCCCAATCGGCTAATTCGCTATTTGGCACTCCGGCTCTATCGCGTACGATTGAACTGCTTCCCTCGATTTCCATCCGTGGTGATGGTCGTTCGGCAAATCCCTTCTCAAAGCCTACCTGATGCTTCAACTTAGCGACGTCAAGAAATCGTATGTGGAACCAAACGGAGACGTCCTGCCGGTTCTCGATATTGCTACGTTTTCGGTAGAACCGGGCGAGCAGATGGTCATCGTTGGGCGTAGCGGCTGTGGCAAGTCAACGCTGTTGCACGTGATTGCTGGAATCAGCCGAGTCGACCAAGGACATGTGATGGTTGACGGCATCGACATTGCTAATTTGGCAGAATCAATTCGAGATCGCTTTCGCGCCGACACCATCGGGTACGTATTTCAGACCTTTAATCTACTTCCCGCCTTTACGGCCTTGGAAAATGTCACACTCGGAATGACATTCGCAAAAGGTCGAAACGATTCTCGACGAGCCAGCGATTTGCTCGACCGAGTCGGTCTCAGCCATCGCCTCACACATAAACCTGGCACCATGTCTGTTGGTGAGCAACAACGTGTCGCCGTCGCCCGCGCTCTGGCCAACCGACCCAAATTGTTATTGGCAGACGAACCGACGGCCAATGTCGACCCGGGAAACCAACAGCAAATCGTCGACCTGATTCGCACAACATGCAGCGAAGAAAACGTGTCAGTGATCGTGGTGACACATACTCCCGAAGTCGCAAACCAGTTTGATCGCGTTGTTCACTTGGACGAGATCAATCAAGTGCGTGGATTGTCCGAGCAACCAACAGATTGAGCAACCAACAGATTGAGCAACCAACAGATTGAGCAACCAACAGATTGAGCAAGTAGCAGAATGAGCAAGTGGAAAATAGCTTGGCGAAGTATTCAACAGCGAGGATTGGCGTCTACCCTCACCGCCCTCTCAATGGCTTTGGGAGTCATGTTGGTCGTAGCAGTCATCTCCATTCATGGACTGGTCGAGCAATCCTTTCGTAACAATTCTAGCCTCGGCTACAACATGATTGTGGGGGCAACGAAGGGAGGCCGTTTGCAGTTGGTGCTCAATACAGTCTATTATCTGAGCCAACCTGTAGAAAACATTCCCTACAGTTATTACCAAGAGTTTCTCAGCGCCGAAGATGTCGAAACCTATCGTCAAGCCGTGGGCATTGATGAGTTAGGTGTTGGTCGCGACGGCAAATTTCGATTATTCACAAAGTTTGCCATCCCCATATGCATGGGCGACTACTATGGCCACTTCCGCGTGATTGGTACGACACCTCAGTTGTTCGATGACTTCGTGTACGATCTGAATAACGGTACCACGTATCAGTTCGACCAGGGACGAAACTTTGAAACATTCCATGAAACCCATGGATATTTTGAGGCAGTAATAGGTGCGAAGGTCGCGCGAGAAAAGCAGTTAGAAATTGGTAGCCGAATCGCGGCTACACACGGTGACCCTGAAGGAGAATTGCACGACGAACACCCCTTTACTGTGGTCGGTATTCTGGACATGACCGGCACTCCTATCGACCGAGGGGTCTTCGTCAACATAGAAGGTTTCTACCTGATGGACGGCCATGCCAAACCGGTCCCGCAAGATCCGCGCGAGGTACCAGTTCAGCCTCCCGTTCCAGCTGGGGTCATCGCCGCAACACCACCACAGACAGAAAGCAAATCCACGCTCACATTTCAACCACTAACAGTTCCCGAACGTGAAGTCACGGCCATCTTGATCAAGACGGTCAATCAAGTTGTCACCCCTGGTTTGATGAATATTATCAATGAAGGCAATACAGCGCAAGCTGCGTTACCTGTCGCCGAAATCTATGGTTTGTTCACCACCATCGTCGGCCCCATCAAACAGGTGCTCTTGGCACTGACTGTCATGATATGTGTCGTCTCTGGCGTAAGCATTCTGGTAAGTATTTACAATTCAATGAGTGATCGCCAGCATGAAATTGCCGTCATGAGGGCGCTCGGTGCGGGCCGCGGCACAGTCATGTCTGTCGTGTTGTTCGAAGCGATCATCCTGGCGCTTGGAGGAGGACTTATTGGATTTTGTACCGGACACATACTGATCGGGACTGCCGGACCCACCATCGAAGACCAGACTGGTGTCGCCATCGGTTTCTTCGATTTCCCATCCGTCAACGTCAACGAATATTTCAATGTCGACTGGCTAATTGGCACCATCAATGGAGTGCGAGGATGGGGGGGCTACGAGCCCGTCTCCAGCCTTCCCGTTCCGACCGAGTTATGGTTGATTCCCGGATTGATTCTGCTCGCAGTGGCCGTCGGCCTGCTGCCGGCAATGGCAGCTTATCGAACCGATGTTTCTCGAGCGCTGAGCGCCAATCCCTGACGGATTCGTAGTCAAAACCGCCTGCCATGGATAGAATCTATCGCATAGAATGTAGGAAACTGAATCTGGTTTCGACCGTCAACGATCCCACGAGTAGGATCTATACTTGTGATATTTGTCCAGGTCCCGTGCTAACTCCCATAGGATCGTCACCATGTGCCGACTCAACTGCCTGCTTCTGCTAACCACGACTGTCATGTGGCTGGTGTCCGATTGTACGGAAGCCTGCCCATTCTGCTCTCCCGTTTCACAAACATTCAGCCAAGAATTGGCTAGTGCCGACGTGATGGCTATCGTCACCCTAAAAAAAACATCGCCACCGCGGGACCTGGAAACATTGTCACAATCTACATCGGATCCCACGCGCAGCGTTCCCAAGGCAGTCTTTGAAATCCAACAGACAATGAAGGGGGCCGATTTATTGCAAGATATCCAAGAAATCGAAGCTGTCTATTTTGGTGACGCGGAAATAGGAACGATGTTCATGATCACGGCATTAGGAGCTCCTGATTTGGACTGGACCACGCCGCTGCGGATCAGCGAGCGTGTACGTGACTATCTGACTCGTGTCGCTCAGCTGGCCACCGAACCGGACTCGCAACAACTCGAGTTCTATCTGGAATACCTCGAAGATGAAGAAGACCTGTTGGCTCGAGATGCTTACGACGAATTTGCTAGAGCATCCTATGATGAAGTCAAAGCATTACGCGACCGAATGAATCGAGAACTTCTTATCAGCTGGATTGAAGACATACAAAGGCCTCCTAGTCGGCGGAGATTGTACCTGACGATGCTAGGCGTCTGTGGCCAGCCCGAGGACGCGGCGATGCTGGAGACGATGATTCAGTCAGAAGACCGTAAAACCAAGGCTGCGTTGGACGCTACAATCGCTTGCTACCTAACGCTCATCGGTGTTGATGGTTTGTCGCTCATTGAAGATCACTTGCTCAAGAATCAGGATGCTGATTACACCGATACCTACGCAGCCATCATGGCGTTGCGGTTTCATGCCGACCAGGGCAACCCTATTCAGCCACAGCGCGCGGTGGAATCACTCCGCTACATGCTAGATCGACCAGAATTAGCAGACTTGGTCGTTCCCGATTTGGCACGCTGGGAAGATTGGGAATCAATGCCTCGCTTAATTCAACTGTTCAAGGACTCTACAGACGAAAACAGCTGGGTGCGCGTACCTGTCATCAATTATTTGCGACGCTGTCCCTTACCGGAAGCTGCTACAGCGATTCTTGAGTTGGAAAAGCTTGATCCGGATGCTGTACGAAGAGCCAGAACGTTTTTTCCAACAAGCCCACCTGTCGCTGCAAAAGCTGCTCCGGAACTTGCAGACAACCAAGTCAACGTCGCTGACGACACCTCCATTCAAGTGGCCAGTCTAGATAATGTTACCGTCGAGAAAACTGACGACGCCGTGCCAGGTCCAGCCCAAGAGGACGAAGCCCCGGAACCATCGGTCGCCCCCCAAGTCGTAGTCCAGGATGATGGTGTGATCGAAGGTGAGTCGGTCGCCGAATCCTCGGTACAGCCGCAAACAGAGTCTCCCTCGATCGACTCGGAGGCAACCATTGGCGAGTCCGAGCTGGCCCCTCCAGCCCCAGTGTCACGCTCCATGTGGACCCTTGGTTTGTCCATGGCAGGATTGTTTGTTGTCGTTTATGCAATCAAACTGACACTGACATGAGTACGAACATCGACATCCCTGACATTGTGGACCGTATGGATCAGTACCGTGCGATCTCATCGACAGCGATCGTAGCGCTGGTTTGCGGCCTATTCGCCCTGGCAGCGCTGTTGTCTCCTTGGATGCTGATGATTCCGTTTCTCGGCATTGTGATGGGGCTTTCTGCCCTGTCTAAAATCAAACAGCGTCCTACCGAGCTTACCGGCAAGCCCATTGCGATGGCCGGTTTGATCATGTCCTCGTTGCTGTTTGTGGGGAGCGCGATCATGCATAGCGTTATCTATGCCACTGAAGTGCCAGATGGATATCAACGGATTTCGTTTCAACAACTGCAACCTGACGATCAGTCAAAACTGCCAATTCCAGACGAGGCAATATCTCTAGACGGAAAACGAATTTTCGTCAAAGGATATGTCTATCCCGGCGACAATCGAACCGCTCTGCGTCAGTTCATCCTCGTTCCGGACATGGGAACTTGCTGCTTTGGTGGGAACCCTGCGCTGACCGACATGATTGAAGTCACGTTGCAGCCTCCCAAGCATATCGACTTCAGCTGGCGAAAACGAAAGTTAGGTGGGATCCTGCATGTCGATACAAAGTTAAAACCGGTGAGTGGTTTAAATGGAGTCTACTATCGGCTGGATGCCGAGTACCTGGATTAACCGGCGTGGAACTACTTTACAAAGGAAGACACATGGCTCGGTCCAAGTTTCATCTCTACGGCGCTACACACATTGGATTGGCTTCAGCAATCATCCCAGTTGTTGTTTGTCTGTTAACGGGCTGCCAACCTTCATCGAACGACGACACTTCCGGATCCTCCAACACGGTCGCCTCAGCATCTTCCGAATCGTCACCGGATACATCGGCGACCGAGACCGCGAACCTTCAAACTTCTAAACGGACTAACAAAGTCGAAGAGATTTCATTTGATGACATCGTTTTGGGAATGCAGCCGGACGTGCGATTCCGTCCCTTTATGTTGACCGATCGGGCAAAAAATCTGGATGGTCGCCCTGTACGGATCAGCGGATACATGCATGGTGGCGTGTCTCAAATTCGCGGCATCCGTGAATTCATTTTACTGCGAAACAAAGAGTGTAAGTTTGGTCCGGGAGGTCAAGCCGACCACTTGGTGCAGATAAATCTCGAGGATGGGATCACCGCATCGTATACATCAGATGTGGTGGAAGTGGAAGGCATCTTGAACATCCGACCTTTTCACGGCAGCGACGGATTCACGTGGTCCATCTACGAGCTGGCCGGGACTTCGACAAAATTACGACGTTAGGGACCCACGGTTGGGGGCCGAATGCAGATCCGTGGTGTTTTGCTGACGGACAGGCACAAGTCGCCCCCTCTTTGATGGCACCTTATCATCTCACGCCGGACGTCTTACGCGCTTCCGCTACAGGAACCTGCAACCCGAATCATTACAGTGGCGGCGGTTCGCCACACCAGTCTTCACGTGGCTCTTTAGCAATCTGAGGCTCGACCACCTTCTGCAAATGTCCGACTTGTCGCTCAGCCTCTTGGACCTGTTCTGCGGTCACAAGTCCTTCGATGGTGAGGTCAAAAGACTGACTTCCATGCGGTGCCAAATCGATCACACGCCCATGTTTACCTTCAAAGGACCGTGGATTGGGAAAATTACTACCGGGCTCCAAACCTGTAACGTACCCGTCCGACTTGCCGGTAGTGTTTTTCCATACTGTGAAACATGGCAATTGTTTTGTGTTGAATGCCATGCGTACACCTCGCAGGCCATGAGCATTTTTGAGCACGATTTGCGTGTCACCTGTTTGGTCCGCTGCCAACTCGAAAAAGTATACGACTTCGTCAAAGCCAGGTTGTTCGCCCTGGTAATCGCTCCAGCGATCCATCGTTTTTGCAGCCACCGCGTCTCGGGGCACAACTTGCTGTATGGGTGCCACCAGTTTAGCTCCGGCATCTAACAAGGGGACACCGTAGTTAACGTGATATAGGATTTGAGCCTCTGCGGGACTGTCCGACAAGTTTTCGATGCGATCACTAATACGAAAACCTCGCTCACCCGGTCGTGTTTTCAGTGTCGCATGCAGCCTTAGCTTCAAAAAATGAAACCGAACTTCGTCGACAATCCCATGCACTTCTATTTCGCCAGTGTCAGAATCTACCGACACCGAAACGTAGTGTGCCGCCCGGTTTGCGATCCGGCCGTGTAGCGGATAGGTGAGTGCGCCTTGATCGCTGAACTCGGGAGCTCCGTTGTTCTCCAAGCCACAGCGCACCAGCAATTCGTCGAAGCCGAATAGCCACCCAAGACCACCCGGTTCCATCAATGGAACGTACTGCGGATGAACCGGTCCTTTTACTGGTGATTGCCATCCTAAAGTCAAATCAGAAACCTGGGCCCGTTGGATCCCCATACCACGTGTCGGCACAACCACGATGGAACAAGCACCATTGTCCACTGTCACCACATCGACACCGTCGCTCGTCCCTCCCTGCAAGCGTTTTTTGTTCACGCGACAATCACGGGCCGCGCGTCCTAGCTGATCTCCCTCCAAAGTCAATTCGTCAAGGAATATGCCTTGATCGAGGTCTGTGAGCACCCAGGTCTGTTTGGCCATAAGTCGAATCTCCCTTACCTATATCCCATATAATGATTCGCCGCAGCACCGCAGTGTATGCCTACTTTCGGTTTTTTTCCACTAGGTTGCCGCTAGTGTGTCACCCTATGCCGAGAAGCATCTTCCTGTTCGTACAGCGAAATGAGGTCGCTGGAGCCCGCTCAACACTGCCGACGGCTTGTCGCCACATCCCTCACCGATTACAACATTTGTTGTACGATTAAACCGTTTGCGTGTTTCCCGTCCTACCAGTATGAGAGACTTGCCTATGTCAACGAACAACTTTCCCAAAGTGCATAACGCAGCCTGGCCTGGTGTCGTGGGAAAAGGGCCAGATTCCGAGCCGCCGATTGAGCTGGACACGATGCTCGATTTGACCGCTGCTGCGGAAGTGGACGGGGTTCGTTTCGACGGAGTCGATCTGTTTCTATTTGCGCCTCATGTCGAAATTGATGCTGATGACGATCAGTTGAAGGACATTGCCGACCGAGTCCAGACACGAGGCCTTGTCATTGGCACCGTGGTCGCACCGGTCTGGCCTCCGACGGATGGTGGTTCCGCCATGGGAGATTCCTCGGAACGAGACAAGTTTCTTACTCAAGTCCGCAAAGGTTGTCATATTGCACAAAAGTTTCGTGAAATGGGAGTACGTCCATACGGTGTAGTACGGATTGACTCAGCGGTGGATCCAGGAACTTGGTCTGATGATCCCGAAGGCAACACACGAAAAATTGCCGAGACATTTCGTGAAGCCTGCAAAATTGCAGAGGATCACGGTGAAAAACTAGCCGCAGAGGGAGAAATCTGTTGGGGAGGCATGCACAGCTGCCGCTGGATGGTCAAACTTCTCGAGACGACAGACCGACCGCAAACACTAGGGTTTCAGGCTGACATGGCACATACGCTGCTCTATCTGCTTGGATACAACGCCCTTGAGGATCGCATCTTGCCCAAAGATTTCTCATGGGATGACGAAGAAGCTTTGCAAGCAGGTTTCCAGGAAATGACCCGACAGTTGCGCCCTTGGACCATCGATTTCCATGTGGCACAAAACGATGCCACGGTAAAAGGATCGGGATCGCACGACAAGACTGGGCGTCACTGCCTACCGCATGATCCCAACGGAAAACTAACGATCGAACGAGATGCCGGATATTGGCTCCGCGATGACCACGGCGAACTAACCAAGAAGACTCGCCACATCTGCTGGGATGGTTGTATGTTTCCCAACGAAGTCATGCACCAGCCGCAAACTTGGAATGACATTCTGGCCGCCATGATTTCCGTACGTGAAGCCCACGGCTGGAAGGAAGACTGAATCACGATACTGCTGCCCGGTTTCAGATGGACGGTCCCATGTAAGACTCTCCTGGAATTGTGCAGGATAAATTAAGCGTCGGTAGTTCGACGCTGTTCTTTTGAACCTCACTGAATGGCCATCCCACCTTCGTGGTGGCAAGGGGAACCAAAATATGTCCAAACCACTCCGAATCGGTCTCATCGGCTATGGCTTTATGGGACGTGCGCACGCGAATGCCTATCGGAAAGTCAGCCAGTTTTTTGACTTAGAATACGAACCGGTATTACAAGCCTGTTGTGCTCGCAACGAAGAAACGATCCAAGCATTCGCAGAAAACTGGGGATTTGCGTCACATGAAACAGACTGGAAAAAACTGATCACTCGAGACGACATCGACGCAATCGACATCTGTGCTCCCAACCACCTGCACGAAGAGATGGCGGTGGCTGCTGCGGAAGCCGGCAAGATGATCCTGTGCGAAAAACCTCTGGCTCGCACAGTCGCCGAAGGTGAGACAATGTGTGCGGCAGTCGAGGCGGCAAATGTCCCAACAATGGTTTGGTTCAACTATCGTCGCGTGCCCGCCATTGCCTTGGCAAAACAAATTGTGGATGAAGGCCGCATTGGCCGACCGTTCCACTATCGCGGCACCTACCTGCAAGACTGGACCATTTCCGAAGATGTGCCTCAAGGCGGCGGCACTCTCTGGCGACTGGATGTCGACGTGGCCGGGTCTGGAGTGACTGGCGATCTGTTGGCTCACTCCATCGATACGGCCGAATGGTTGAACGGTCCCGTTCAAAGTGTCGTGGCCAAAACGGAAACATTCGTCAAGGAACGAGTCCACCAGGAAACTGGAAAGGTTCAGCCGGTTGGTATCGATGACGCATGTATGTTCCTGGCCGTGTTTGCGAATGGCTCAATGGGTACCTTCGAAAGTACTCGGTATGCTCGAGGACGAAAGAATTTTAATACTTTCGAATTAAATGGCGAAGCTGGCAGTGTTTACTTCAACTTGGAAGACCCTCACCTGTTGCAATATTTTAAATACGCGGATCCAGAGTCAGGAAAGAAAGTCGAAGATCACTTGACCGGATGGCAAGAGATTCATGTGACGAATTTCGAACACCCCTACATGAATCACTGGTGGGTACCGGGCACTACAATCGGTTATGAGCACACCTTCATCAACGCTTTGGCCGATTTCCTAAAAGGCCTCGAAACTGGCACTCCTGTTCAACCCAATTTTCGTTCGGGCTTGCGCACCCAGAAGGTTTGTGACGCGGTCCTCGCAAGCGCCGAATCTGGTCAATGGGTAGAAGTCGCATAGGGCAAGCGTGCAAATCCTCTATCAGGGACTACTGCAGTCTGCTGCGAGTTGGGCGAGGGTAGGGCGTGGACTATTAAGTGGGCTCCTAGAATTAGGAGTTCAACCACAGGTCATCTCGGCACGTGGCTTTCGCTTTGATTCGCAATTTGAACTTCCCGAAGGTGTGCAAGCAATCTCACCGCGTGCAGCACATCAATCTGAAGAACCAGATGTCGGCCTCGGCTTCCTCCACCCACCTCATCTAGATCGTTTGCTAGGGAAAAAACGTCTAAACCTATTCTCCTGGGAGGCTGATCGAGTTCCTCGTGCGTGGCTGGAACCTCTGAGCACGAAAACAAATCTTGTGATCGTACCTTCGGAATTCACTCGCCATGCCCTTATCGAAAGCGGCCTCGACGAGTCACACATCGCCGTGCTTCCCCATGGCTTCGACCCAAATCTGATCCAAACACGTACACCCCATGACCATCAAACCATGAGATATCTGGTGGTGGCTGCACCCCATTGGCGCAAGGGAGTACGAGAAATCTGCCAGGCCTTCCGGCAGGTGTTTACCTGTCAAGACAACGTATTGCTACACATCAAGACGAACTACGACCCGGGAAAGGCACGCAAGCGATTCGATTTTGAAATCCCTTCGTGGCAGGAATTGTTCGAGACGTGTGGATTGAACGATCGATCGGCACCCGCAGTACATCTCGACGTGGCTACCCTGGGAGACCGAGAACAAATGGGCCTATATGCTACCGCCGACCTGCTCGTCGCGACGAGCTGGGGCGAAGCATTTGGTCTGGCAATTCTAGAATCGTTGGCCCATGGCGTTCCGGTATTGACCACCGCTTGGAGCGGTCACATGGATTTCATGCCGAACAGCGACGACGCAGTGCCTTTTGACTTACGGCCCGCTGGCACGGCCCTATATGAACCTGTACCAGATGCCCGTGTCGCCGTGCCTCAGGTGCCAGCCTTGGCAGCAAGAATGCGTTGGCATTATGAACATCGCGCTGAATCAGCAGAGATTGGCCAGCAAGGCCAATCAACGGTGACACACCTGACTTGGCGCAACGCAGCACAACAGCTGCTAACGCTTGTATGACTCGTTCACCTTCCAGGCGTCAGAGACCACGAACTACTCGCTACCCAACGCCCGAGTCTGCGGACTCACTAGACGTTTCCATCTATTCTTTGAATTGTCAGGACAATGATAATTTCATAGCCCCGTAAAAATCAAAGACCAAGCCGAATACTGGTTTCGCTTGGTCAGCCTGCCTACAAAACAGCGGAGGCATTGGCAATTGATGTCAAACGGATGGGGAGGGATTCGAACCCCCGGTACGGTTTCCCGTACAGCAGTTTTCAAGACTGCCGCCTTAGTCCACTCGGCCACCCATCCCTAGAATGTTTGAGCGAGGATGCCTCTGTAGGCCCCCGAAGTATGGACCAACTCTAGCGTTCCAGCCAGTAGCCTGTCAAACCGGATGGACGACAACGGTTGCCCCGCGTTGACGAGACAGGCGTCAAACCCTACAATAGGTTCTCCCGTTCACGGGGAAGTCGTTGGTTGATAAAGAGACTCTTGCCTGAGTCTCTGACTGAATCGCAGAGCCACTTTGTCACCTGCTGTCCAGGCAAACAAGGAGTTGTAGAGTGGGTTGTAGTGAAAGACGGAAAGAAATCAAGCGTCGGCGTCACCGTAGTAAAAAAACGGCTCATATGAAAAAGCGGGCCGAAAAGGCAACGGTTTCCGAGAAATCCCATATTGCCAACAAGCTGCGCAGTTTAACTCCCGGCGCTGACGGTCTCATCGAAAATTGGGCCCTAGAAGAACGCTAAGGGATTCGCCCCATAAGCCACCAAAGAAATCCCGTAAGCGCATTCGTTTACAGGGTGCCTGTCCGGTTATGGGAGGCCCGTTGACGCCGCGTTCAGCCCTACCTTGATGACGGTCGACTTCCTATCCCGACATCACATCTCAGCAGTCTCTTGTGCAGCAAACAGCGAGTCGCATGTCCCACGGTTCAAGGCAGGATTCGTGTCGTCTCTCAGTTCCCAACCGTTACCTGGCTTCAATTCCTGAACGACTTCGTACTGGATCATTTTCGCAGCCTGGCATCAGTTTCATGGACGCCGTTAAAACCTTCCTCTAAGCCTTCTGAGCGGGATTTGAGTCTCTGGCGCGGATGATTCACGTCATATCGACGACGGCCAGTACGATGTTGGATGGACCGTTCGTAGGACTGGCAATTTTGAGTTCCAGCATGGGCAACGGACTCTTCGGCGCGCTGGGACAGATATTGGACTTGCTGGACGCGCTGTCCGGCATGCTGAAGGAGGAGCACGTTTTCAGTGGAAATCATTGGGAAGTGACCACTTAAAGTGAACGGCATATACGGATTGGTTGTCCGACGGATGATGCGACCGCCGGCCCACAGCGGTTGCCCCCTTGCTGAGGTGAGTAAGAGTTGGTGTCAGAAAATGTCCACTTGGTCTAACCGTTTGCTCACATCCGTTGCAAATCCGCCTAAAATCAAAGGGATGGAGAACCCATGAGGTTCGGCTAGGATGGCCTTGCATTTGCCCTGACAAACTGACAGGGATACAATCTGGCGGTGAATGAGGGATCTAATAGTCCAAGACGCACTGTTGCATCAGGAAGTGCAATCGGCACAACGCGTTCGCGTGTTTCATGCCGGTCAAACGCCGCATACGGACAACAGGTATCAACCTATAACGGTCGTGCGGATCATCTTGCCGAAAATTTCTCCTTGTTTTTTGACAAGGTGAAAAACGGGATCTATATTTGGCTGGCGGAAGCTATATATCTGCCGGGGCAAACACAGATTCGGCACACAGTACGACAAAACGCAGCAACTTGCCCGCTGTATAGGGTGGATGAACAGAGGCGAGCTCACATATGCAGAAACGGAAAATTGCCTTCCGCCGTGCGTTGATGGCGGTTCTTTGCCTTCTGGTGGCACCCTTTACCGTCTCGGCTCAGTCGCAGATCCGGATTCCGAAAGCTGCACTCGTCACTCATGCTTCCGTACAGGAAATCATCGACGTTGGAAAAACGTTAGAGAGAAGTGGTCGGTGGGGCGATGCACTGACTCATTATGAGGAAGCCCTGCGAGAGTTTCCGGAACAGCCGGACATTGAACAGCGACTCTCACTTTCCCGCATTCACTTTGACTTATCCCGTCGCTATGCGGACTCGAGCTTCGTTGCGTCGCTTAGAAATTTAACCGAACATGAGGCGTTGGATCTGTTCAGCGAATTGTTGATCAAGGTAAATACCCACTATTTCGAATCGCCAAACTGGCAGAAATTAGTACGTCGCGGTACGAATAACGTTATCGTTGCTATGACTGACACCGAATTCCTGGCCCATCATCTTCCAGGAGTATCGCAAGACTATATCGCCACGTTCCGTCAGGAATTGGCGAACTTTACGGAATCTCGGCAGATTCGCAATCGACAAGAAGCCAGGCTGTTCGTCAGCTCCGCAGGCCGTCTGGCAGCACAACGTCTCAGTGTGCCACCGAGTACCATTATCATGGAATACGTATGTGGAGCTGCCGGCGCGCTGGACGATTATTCAGCGTTTCTCACACCAACGCAACTGGACGATGTTTATTCGCAGATCGAGGGTAATTTTGTCGGCCTAGGTATCGAACTCAAAGCAAGCGAAGGCAATCTACTGATCGTGAATGTGTTGTCGAACAGTCCAGCGTTCCACAATGGTATTCAAATCGGCGATCGAATCACGGAAGTGGACAGTCGATCGACTCAAGACATCACTACAGACCAGGCCGCCGACATGCTAAAAGGTGAAGAGGGTTCGCTTGTCAGCCTAGCCGTTTTGACGTCCGAGAATCAAATACGCCGACTACAAGTCCGTCGACAACAAGTGGACGTACCGAGTGTGGAAGATATCAAAATAGTCGATACAGAGTCCGGAATTGCCTATTTGCATTTGACGAGCTTCCAAAAGACAACCAGCCGTGATGTGGACGCCGCTTTGTGGGAACTTCACCGTTTAGGCATGCGAAGCCTCATCATTGATGTGAGACAGAATCCGGGTGGCTTGCTTTCCGCCTCCGTGGAGGTAGCCGACAAGTTCGTCAATCGAGGTACCATCGTGGCGACACGCGGTCGTAGTCCTCGGGAAGACTTTGATTACAAAGCACACGATTCCGGAACATGGCCCGTACCTCTCATCGTACTCGTAGATGGTGACTCGGCCAGCGCCAGTGAAATCTTTGCTGCCGCTATCCGCGACCACCGTCGAGGCATCATTGTTGGTCAACGCAGCTACGGCAAGGGTTCCGTCCAGGGAATCTTTCCACTCAACTATTCCAGCTCCGGTATCCGCATGACGACAGCGCTCTTCTATTCGCCAAGTGGCCGTGCCATTAGTAAGTTGGGAGTGGACCCAGACGTGGTCGTGCATGATGCCACCCAATCAGCCAGTCATTTAGGGTCCACCGTTGCAACGAATCAAAGCGACTCCGTCTTGGCAGCTGGAATCCAAGCCGCTCGGCGACAACAGGCGACCGCACGCCGATATTGAAGGGCATTTTCTGAACGTTTTTTATGGGGCGCCAACAAAGGTTTTTTCTAGTTGGCGTGTCTCTTTGGCCTCCGATCACTTTGTCTTCTTCCTGCTCCCACCGGAAAGGTCATCAGGAACGAGCGTGGAGAAACAGGTCGATAGAGTGTCCTTCAAACGCGAGGGAAAACCGTGGTGCTCTCCTCAGTCCCTACCACGCCCGATCTTCCCAGAGGGGGTACTTCAACGAAATAAGTTGCTCCGCCTGTGAAGACCGGAGCGAACAAATGCGTGACGCGCCGGAGCTTCGAGCTCCTTGGCGATTCTACGTTTGCACGCTTGGTGAAATCTAAGTCGAGGCAGTTTTGCCGTTCTGACAATAACCATGGATCTTGATCCGGCCTAAAAGACCTCTCATTAGATAAGGCAAAAAGCCCGCGAGGACGGTTGAATTCTCGAAATTGAATGGGCATTGAGCCCTCGTTGCGGGCGATGTGGAGACATTGATTTCGTCTGGCAAAACCAGAGGCAATGGCGGACAGGCTGCCACGTTACCCTAGTGGAATCCACCTTCATTCTCGCCGCGGAATCTCCCCACATCTCAACCGCTCCGGCTGATAAACCAATCCGAGTTACCACCGCAGTTTGCCTATTGTTTATTCAGAGAGTGCCCAAATTTCAGGCAGATCGTCGAGTACAACAACATTTTATTTTTTTGAAAAACGGCCCTAAGCCGATTGCAATCGGCGGATTATTCAATAAGATGCGTTCTTCACATGGTGGGATGGCACTAGGATTGCGTCGGCTTCACGGATCAAGGCGGATTCGCTCCCACACCCGCTCATGACCGAGCATCGCCTGCTGATGTCACCAAAGATTGGACTGTTCAGTAGGCGTCCGACGGGGTAGGTCAATCGGCGTGTCTTGCAGGCGTACTTGTCTATCCAGCAGACTCACTTGTCTGCCGGAAACAGTCGTCATGTTGAGTCGACGTTGTATCGACCCGGCTCAGTGGGTGGGTCCACACGTTTCGGACGACTTGCTGGAACACTTACGTGAATCCCTTCCGAACGCTCGTCACGCATGGCTTGCGTTACCCGGTGGTTTTTCAGCGACGACATACAAGGTACAAGGTTTGTAACCTGCCCATTTCTCACTCTGACAATCTTTTTTAAAAGGGAGAACAAAAGTGACGCCCAAAGAGGTACTAGCTCTGTGTCGCGAAAAGGATGTAAAAGCAGTCGATTTTCGCTTTATGGACTTCCCCGGTCTTTGGCAACATTTCACCATTCCGGTGAATCAACTGGAAGAAGATACCTTCTCGGACGGGTTGGGATTCGACGGTTCCAGTATTCGTGGTTGGAAAGCCATCGACGAGAGCGACATGCTAGTCGTTCCGCAAGCGGACTCTGCGTTTATTGATCCGTTTACGGAACTGACAACGCTGTGCATGATTTGCAACATTCAAGATCCTATCACGCGAGAAGATTATTCACGGGACCCTCGTAACGTGGCCCGCAAGGCGGTAAACCACCTGCGTAGTACGGGAATCGCTGACACAGCGTACTTTGGCCCCGAAGCCGAATTCTTCATTTTTGATGACGTACGGTTCGATCAAACGGCGAACCAAGGCTTCTATTCGGTGGACAGCATCGAAGGTGAATGGAATCGTGGACGCGACGAAGGCCCAAACTTGGGCTACAAACTGCGTCACAAAGAAGGCTATTTCCCCGTGCCACCTGCGGACCAAATGATGGACCTCCGCAACGAAATGATGCAAACCATGGTCGAATGCGGGCTGACCGTTGAGTGCCAGCACCACGAAGTTGGTACCGCGGGTCAGGCAGAAATCGACTTGAAGTTCCAAGAATTGGTCAAAATGGCCGATGAGATGTTGCTGTACAAGTACATCATCAAGAACACGGCTCGAAAGCACGGCAAGACGGTCACGTTTATGCCCAAGCCCATTTTCGGTGACAACGGTTCTGGCATGCATACACACCTTTCGCTCTGGAAAGAAGGTGAACCGCTCTTCGCAGGCGGTGGATATGCAGGTTTGAGCGAGATGGCCTTGCACGCCATTGGCGGTCTTCTGCGACATGCTCCTTCTGTGCTCGCCTTTACCAATCCCACCACCAACAGCTACAAGCGTTTGGTTCCGGGATACGAAGCACCGGTCAATCTGGCATATTCACAACGAAACCGTTCTGCGGCTTGCCGGATTCCGATGTACAGTTCCAGCCCGAAAGCGAAGCGAATCGAATTCCGCTGTCCAGATCCGAGTTGCAATCCCTACCTTGCATTCGCCGCCCTGTTAATGGCAGCGGTCGACGGGATTCAAAACAAGATTGATCCGGGCGAGCCACTGGATCAGAACATTTACGATCTGTCCCCCGAAGAAGCAGCAGAAGTACCCACCACTCCAGGTTCGTTGAATGACGCTTTGACTGCCTTGGAACGCGATCACGAATTCCTTCTCAAAGGAGATGTCTTTACCAAAGACGTGGTCGATACTTGGGTCGAGTACAAGCGTGAAAATGAGGTCGATGCACTTGCATTGAGACCTCATCCGTATGAATTCTGCATGTACTATGACATCTAATAATTTTAGAACCAGCGGCATCTGCTAAGTGCATTTGTCGCAGTTCATTCCATAAAAGGACATGGCGAGCTTCTTTACGAAGATCGCCTTCCTTTTTTGGTTTTTGCCTCATCTCACACACTCCATTCACTAGAATCACTGCCCTATGACCAACGATACCCTCAAAAAACTGACCCAGTTTGATACGCCCACTATCTGTAACGTTATTGAATTGTTCGAAGTTCGTCCTTTCAACGCGGGCTACATGGATCAACGCATCGAAGCAGCATTTCCGGAATTCGAACCCATGATCGGGTACGCTGTAACTGCCAGTTTTCGCTCAGATGCGCCACCTCAAGGAGGAGATGTGTATGGAAGCATGGCTGGACTCTTAGAAGAATATGCCACGCTTCCCGGGCCGCCCGTGATGGTATTCCAGGATCTGGATGATCCAACCGTGGCAGCAACGTTCGGCGAAGTCATGTGTTCGACATTCCAGGCTTACGGGTCTGCGGGACTGATCACCTCTGGCGCAGGTCGAGATTTGTTGCAGGTAAAAGATTTGGGATATCCAGTTTTCACGAGTGGCACCAATTGTTCACACGCCTACTGCCATTTGCTTCACATCGGGCTACCAATTCGTGTCGGTGGACTGATGGTAAATCGTGGTGACCTTCTACACGGAGATGCCAACGGCGTCACCAACATCCCTGTCGAACTCGCCTCTGAAATTGCCGACGTAGCAGACGAATTCGTGAAGGCCGAGGAAATCGTGATGGATTATGTGAAATCGGATGCCGAAAAAACGGTCCCGGCATTTAAGGACCGGTTTGACGAATTCCAAGCCGTCAAGAAACAAATCATCCAGCGTGTTTCCCGCAAACCCAAATGAGTTCGCTTGTTAGCTACTGATCACCGTCGCGATCTGTTCGGTCGTGACAGGTTCGATGAGACCACGTTCGGTAATGATAGCTTGGATATATTTGGCGGGAGTAACGTCAAACGCCGGGTTATAGACGTCGATGCCACTAGGAGCTGTCTGCCGTCCAAAACCGTGCGTGATCTCCTCGGCAGAACGCTGTTCAATGGGAATCTCGTCCCCCGTCGCAATCGACAGATCGAACGTCGACGTTGGAGCAGCAATATAGAAGGGAATTTCATGTGCGGCTGCCAAAACAGCTACGGAATAGGTACCTATTTTGTTCGCCGCGTCTCCGTTCGCAGCGACCCGATCAGCACCAGTGATCACCGCTTGAACTCTCCCCTCACGCATCACCTGAGCAGCCATCCCATCGCAAATGAGCGTGGCTTCAATGCCTCGTTGAGCCAATTCCCAGGCAGTTAAACGCGAACCTTGTAGAAGTGGACGCGTCTCGTCCACAAAAACACGCAACTGCTTGCCTTCGTCTTGCGCCGTAAAAATAGCAGATAATGCCGTGCCATATTCGGCAGTGGCAAGTCCACCTGCGTTACAGTGCGTGAGCACTCCCGCACCATTCGGAATCAAAGCTGCTCCGTAGCGCCCAATTGCCCGGCAAATCTGGCGGTCTTCGTCGTGGATCGCCCGGGCTTCTTCCAAAACCCGATCGATCAATTGCGACTCGGAACCTCCCTGTTGCAAGAACTGATGAGCCCGCTCACGAATGCGATTCAACGCCCAAAACAGATTGACTGCGGTAGGTCGACTCGTCGCAAGATACGTGGCGGTCTTTTCAAGCCTATCCAGGCATCGTCCTGGTTCACTTTCACCCACTCCCTGCAACCCAATCACCGTTCCGTAGGCCGCAGCAATACCGATCGCCGGTGCCCCACGCACTTGTAGCTGCTTAATAGCTTGCCATACTGATTCAACATCGTGACATTCAATCTCGATCAGTTCCGTGGGCAACTGTGTTTGATCGATTAACCTCAAACAACCGTCCGTGCCGCCGTCCCAATCGATCGACTGAGGTTGTGTTCTTGGGGTACATGGAGGTGTTTGATTCATTGTCGGTCGTGGACAGCGCAGCAAGTGAAGGGCATTATGGAATCAGTAAACTGGACTCTGACAACTGGCGCAAACATTCAACCAACCCACAATCGTGGCAGATTCAAGAGGTGATCAGCCCAGCAGCCTGTGAACTCAAGCGTCAAGCTCGGCCTGTAGTTTCTCGTCCTTCGCAGCAATCTTGGTTGTCAGTTTCTGTTTGAACGACTGAAGCTTTTCCTGTAGAGAATCGTCAGAAATCCCCAAGATCTGCACAGCCAACAAACCGGCATTACGTGGTCCTCCCATCCCTACAGCAACAGTAGCAACCGGGACGTCACCAGGCATCTGCACGGTGGAGAGTAATGAGTCGAGTCCCCCCAAATCGGCAGTAGGTACTGGTAATCCGATAATTGGTAAAGTCGTATGGGCGGCGGCGACACCTGCCAAATGAGCCGCTCCACCAGCAGCCGCGATGATCACCTTAAGCCCGCGCCGGAGCGCTGAACTTGCGTATTCGGAGACGACTTCGGGAGTCCGGTGGGCACTCATGACATGCACCTCAAACGGAACGTCGAATTCACGCAGCGCTACGGCGACTGCCTTGATTTTAGGCCAATCACTGTCACTGCCCATAATGATGCCAACTTGGGGAGTTTGTTCGGACATAAGACTCAATACTGTAATAAAAGGAGGAATGGGAGAAATACCAAGTCCAGGACAAGCCTAGCTCGGTAACACTATTGTTTTGTACGACATGTTGAACGTTTCGGCAACCGCCCGATTGGTGTGGCGATCACTGAACAGCACGTTGACATTGTCTCATGACATTGTCTTACTTCCTACACACCATGCCAAGGCAGCACGGTTAGGCGTTATCCTCGTTCAAGGTTTTGGCCGTATCAGGAAGTTCATCACGTGCGTCGTCGCGCGAGCGGCGGTTGAGATAAAGCTTGATGGGGAGCTCGCCAAAGTCTAGCTGATCACGGAAAAACCCCAACAAGTACCGTCGATACTGGGGCGAAAATGCCTGCGGCGAGTTACATATCAGTACGATCGTAGGCGGCTGTATACCCACCTGCGTCGCATAGTAGATCTTCGGTCGTCGGTTTTGAAATATCGGTGGAGGATTATGCTGCAGCGCATAGCGCACGATCCTGTTCAAATTAGACGTTGTGATACGTTGCCGGGACAGCTTGAACAACATCTGGGCATGGTTCAACAACAATTTAACGTTTTTTCCCGTTTGGCCCGTGATGAATGCAATCGGAACATGCCACATCGTAGGAAACGAGTCACGCAAATAAGTCACCCATTTGCTGGTCGGTATCGTACTCCTTAGCAAATCCCATTTGTTGACCACGAAAATACAAGGCTTGTATTGGTCCATAACGTAGTTGCAAAGCTGCTTGTCGACTTTACTGATTTTCTCGTTCGCGTCAAAAAACATGAGTGTCACATCAGCATATCGAATACTGCGCTTCGCACGGTGCGTACTATAAAACTCGATATCGGTGCGAACGCTTTTATTGCGCCGCAAACCAGGCGTATCGATGGCCACGAAAGACTTACCGTCCAACTCAAACCGGACATCGACACTGTCCCGAGTCGTTCCGGGCACCTCACTAACAATCATCCTTTCGGCCTGTGCCAGTGTATTCACAAACGTGCTCTTCCCAACGTTTCGCCGCCCAACGATCGCCGCTTTCATCGTCGGCTCTTCCTCAACGTCGTCATCCGGCATGGATTCCGGTAACCGTTCATAGATTAAATCAAGCAGTTCTTTTCGTCGACGGTTGGCCTTAGCACTTACCGCAATCAAACGTCCTCGACCCAGCCGATAAAACTCATTGGCTTCCGTTTCCAAGGTATCAGAATCGGCTTTGTTGGCGACACAAATCACCGGTTTTTCGGTGTAACGCAGTCGTTTGCTAACTTCTTCGTCGAGGGTCGCAATACCTTCCTTGGTATCTACCACAAACATGATGACGTCGGCAGTCTCGATCGCAACCTGAATCTGGTCTTCAATCTCCTGAGACAGATTATCCACATCGTTGATTCCCATACCGCCGGTATCAACGATTTCGAAAAAACGATCCTTGTAGTTCAACAAAAATGTCATACGATCGCGGGTAACGCCTGCTACGTCATCCACAATCGCCAGACGACGACCCGCCAGCCAGTTGAACAGGCTTGATTTGCCCACATTGGGCCGACCAACGAAAACGACTTTGGGAGCCGGCATGGCGCGCCTCAGAATAACCACTGATGCCAATAAACAGAACTAATCAGCCCTCAACATGAGGCTCTGATTGCTGGCAAAGAGCGAACTACATTCAAGTGTCACCGCCCCCATACGCAGAGACGGTCGTTACTTGATTCATTATACAGCGCCCCTACATGGTCTCTCTAGTACTGCCCCGGCTTGCCAGCAGCCCAAACAACTGTATTCTACGGAAAGTCTTTTACAAATTGCCGATTGTCCCATCGACCTGTCGTCACTGGCCAACCAAGCCTACTAGTTTGTATGCCCCCCTGACCGTGCTCTGGGCGCTAAAACACCTTGAGCAACCCTACACAGAGAAAACCTGATGTCGGCACCTCATCATCAACCCGCAAAAACAGATAAGGATTTGAACATCCAGCAAGCCATCTTGCAGCAGCTGGAAAGTCTACAGGCTGCGGGGATCTGTGACCTGCCGCGTGCAGCTCCACTTGCGCAACAGCCCTCACCGCCAACCACGGCAAAAACCATTGCATCTGCCAGTCAAGCATCTGACACGACAATCACGAACCCATCATCCCACGCAAAAACGGAACCTCCTGTGAGTTCCACCAGTCGTGCCTCCCTGTCTGACGGTTCCCTCTCGGCACCATCGCCATTGAGCTGTGAACAACGAGAGCAACAGTTGACTATTCTGAATAAGGAGGTTGAAAAGTGCACTCGCTGTCCAGAACTCGTGGGCAATCGTACCCAAACCGTGTTCGGAGTGGGCAATCCAAATGCACGACTGGTTTTCTTTGGCGAAGCTCCTGGAGCCGACGAAGACAAGCAAGGGGAACCATTTGTTGGTCGAGCAGGAAAACTGCTGAATGATATCATTTCCAAAGGCATGGGCCTCCAGCGAAGCGACGTCTACATCATGAACGTCGTAAAGTGCCGTCCGCCCGGAAATCGTAATCCCTCCGGTGCCGAAGCTGACAACTGTCGTCCGTTTTTTGAACGACAATTCGAGATCATTCGACCAGAATTTATCTGCTGTCTAGGAGCTATCGCTGCCACGACGTTACTGGAAACCAACGTATCCATCGGCCGCCTACGTGGTCGACTGCACGAATATCGGGAAAGCTTGGTCCTGGCCACCTATCATCCGGCTTATTTGCTACGGAATCCATCTGCCAAAAAAGAAGTCTGGAAAGACATCCAGCTGCTGATGGCCGAGATGGGAATTCGCAAAACTTAGAAGTGGTTTCAAAACGGTTGACGGAAATATCTGATGGCTTTCCAAAGCCGTTTCGTGCGGCCCTCGGCCGTGAAAGGCACCATATGCGGTTTCCGAAACCGCCTCTATCCTCTGGCGAAACACGTCAAAATCATTTCCTGCACATCTAGTACTTCCATTCCTTTACATGGACCTGCCATCGTGTCTATGACTTAGAGAAATATTCCGTCGACGAAGAAAGTTGCATTGAATTAATCGGTGAGGTGCTTGGAGGGCCAAAGGGGTGGCCTTTGTGAAATGCGGCTACGATCTCATCGGTACTCACACTCGCAATTCATGTTGACCGGGTACTAGGAAGAAACCACACTTCTTTTCTTCAGCAGGCCGTTTATACGGGCGATACCTTCAATCCAATCACTGAAAAGAAGGGAGCCAGCCATCTATGCCCAAGCCGTCGTCGCCCCAGAAGAACTGCGTCCATTCGCACAACACGTGAAGAAATTCAATTCCGAACTGCGTGATCATTTGACATCCCTAGTCAATCAATTGGCCGTGTTGGAAACTACATGGCGAGACCAGGCACAGACTAAATTTGTCGAGCAGTTCGAAGAACGCAGTGATTTCGAAAGATTCCGACCATAGGTGTATCCTCCGAAGGCTGGTTAAAATAGGTCAAAGCATGTCTTGCCCAGCGCACCACCACATATTGCATGCCCAACAATAAAATCTAACACGAGACTCATTGTCGTTGCAGTCTTCGACCACTATGGCTATTCTACGCCTAGCAGATGCTACTAATTCGGCAGTAACAGGTCCCCGTCGTGCCCACCCACTTACATCTCGTTTTCGTGCTCCGCGTGGTAACGCATTTGACTCATGTCATCCTAAGGAAGCTTAGCATTCGATGTATCTCGGTGCGACTCGCACCTCGGGAACCGTTCATTAAATTTTGGATGACACAACTTCGCGGAGTCTAACCGATGCAAATGATCATTGCGATTATTCGTCCTGTTAAACTGGATTCCGTGAAAGAAGCTCTCGAAAAGATCGGAGTCGAACGCATGACAGTCTGCGACGCGATGGGATATGGCCGGCAACGCGGACAGACGATGATGTATCGCAACAACGAGTACGAAACCAATCTTTTGCGAAAGATCGCCCTGGAAATCGTGGTCAATGATGACTTTCTCGAACGGACAGTCGATACCATCATTCAGGTGGCCCGCACGGGCTCGGAAGGCATTATTGGCGATGGAAAGATATTCGTTCTGCCGTTACAAGAAACAATCAGCTTAACCGATTCCAGTCGAGGACCGGCGGCGGTCAATTAACTTCAGCCGCTTACGTACCGATGAACGTCCTTTACCTCACGATAGATCTCATATTTCCTTCCCAGGTAAGCCAGCTGATCCGTGCGAAACAGGGCACCTTGCGAACCATCGCATCTCCTCAATCCCTCGTCACGACTGCAGCTGAGTCTCGTCCTGACCTCATCATCCTCGATTTGAATCTTCCTGGCCTTCAACCTCGGGAAATTGTCGACGACCTACGACGCTTAGAGACACCGCCACGTGTCATCCTTGCTCACGCACCTCATGTGCATGAATCCAAATTGGCAGCTGCCAAAAATGCGGGCTGTGACATGGTACTGACTCAAGGCAGCTTTCATCGCGATATCAGTGCCATCTTGGACAGGCTATCCGATTCTTGATTCGGATTTTCCGCTTGACGAAATGTCGATTTCGCGTGGCACTGTAGGCTTGTCCGCGGTGCAACAACCAAACACGACAACACTGCTGGACAAACCAACAGCCGCACCGTCCAATCTATATCAACGTACAACACCAACCCATCACGAGGGCAGGTCTGAGCTCAGCTAGAATCAGCAATCCCCAAAGAGTCCCAAGAACGTGCCCGCTAACACATTGTGGCGTGTATTCGATGGTCATGAGTCCAACTTCCGAGAACTTCACGGCCCGCCGCAAATGATTTCTTTTCCTTATCAGGTGTCGACATCGGAAAATTCACCTAATCCTTAAACGCTTTCCAAGAATTAACTGTTGACAGCTGGATGCAGCGTCCGCAAGAGCGGGTAAAATGGCACAAGCATAAAGTCCATATAAAATGCATACCGTGAATTCGCAACGTTAAACTGTCAGCGCACTGAAATTCCGATGCAAGTCCGACTCGGATAGCATCACTTATGGTACAACCCGGAGGTATTTGACAATGATTCGGCCCTGCTGCCTGTTGCTTGCATGTTTTTGTGTATTTGGTTACACACTTTTCGAGGGTGTTGCTACTGCCGAAGAAGTCTTCCGCACGAATGTGTTCGTGAGTGGCCAGGAAGGTTACAGCATGTTCAGGATTCCATCCGTCGTCGTCACTCCCCAAGGTACTGTGCTGGCATTTTGCGAAGGTCGCAAGACCAGTGCGGCTGACGATGGAGATATCGACTTGCTTCTGAAACGCAGTCACGATCAAGGTCGCACTTGGGGGCCGTTGGAGCTCGTCCACGAAGAAGGCGGCACCGCTAACGTCACCATCGGCAATCCGTGTCCTGTTGTCGATGCCACAACCGGAACAATCTGGCTCACCCTTTGCCGCGACAACAAGCATGTCTTGGTGACATCCAGCCAAGACGACGGCCAGAAATGGTCCCCCCCCAAAGATATCTCCTCCAGCGTGACACGCACCGAATGGGGATGGATTGCCACAGGGCCGGGCGTCGGCATTCAACTGCAACGTGGCCAGAAACCGGGCCGACTGGTCATTCCCTGTGATCACAGCAGGGTCATCGATGGTCAACGCGTGATGGTTTCGCACGTGTTTTACAGCGATGACAGCGGCCAGACCTGGCAATTGGGAGGTTCGTTAGATCAGCATACGGACGAATGCCAGGTCGTCGAGCTGGCTAACGGAAGCCTGATGCTGAACATGCGCAACTACTGGGGAACTGCTGGAGGCCGCCCTGACCGCGGAAGTAAAAGGGCCATCGCGACAAGCGTCGACGCAGGTGAAACCTGGTCGGAATTATCGTTCGACGACACACTGGTCGAACCCATTTGCCAAGCCAGTTTATTGACGTATCAAACAGCCGATACATCGAGCAACAACTACAAATATTTGCTGTTTTCCAATCCCGCATCATCTTCGACACGCCACCGACTCACGGTTCGACTCAGCAAGAACGAAGGACAAACCTGGCCGTGGGCTAGACGATTACATGCAGGGCCCGCTGCCTATTCATGCCTCACAGTTTTGGCCGACGATACGATTGGTTGTTTTTACGAGGCGGGAACAAACAGTCCTTACGAATCGCTCGTTTTCGCTCGTTTCGACCTGGATTGGTTGCAATCAAATGCGAAGGACCATAACTGACCGACTTGAAGTCACCTGCCAAAACCGGTATCAAATGGCGGTACCTCATTGATTTCATTTCCACTTTAAAAAGGTACTACCTCACGTCATGCTAACCGGAGATCAACTTATTGCCGACATTGACGCCGCCGACGTTCCAACAGGAAACGTCGCCTTTTGGTGGCTAGGGCAACACAGCTTCATTCTGAAATTTGGTGGTCGAATCATCTATATCGACCCGTATTTGTCACCGAAGGATGCGCGTTTGGTGCCTCCGCTGTTCATACCGGAACAAATGGCGCATGCGGATATCGTGATTGGCACGCATGATCATGGAGACCATATCGATCGCAAGGTATGGCCTGACATTGCACGAGCCACGAATGCCACGTTCGTTGTTCCCGATCTGGTGCGCGAGAGTGTTATCTCGGAGCAAGGAATTCCTGCCGAGCGGATTTTAGGTCTCGACGACGGGACCAGCCTCGACGTGGGCGGTATCAAGCTGACAGGCGTCGCCGCAGCGCACGAATTCCTAGATCAAGATCCCGAAACGGGACGGTACCCCTACCTGGGAGTCGTGCTGGAATCTGACGGCACAAAGGTCTACCATGCAGGAGACACCATCAAGTATGAAGGTTTGGAGACTCGGTTGAAACAACATACCCCCCTGGCACTGGCCTTCCTACCAATCAACGGACGTGACGCGGAACGCTTCGCCACAGGTACGATCGGCAATATGACCTACCAGGAAGCGGTCGATCTGGCAGGGGCTATTCAACCCGGTTTGACCGTACCCACCCACTACGACATGTTTGCGCACAACCAAGAGGACCCACAGCTTTTCGCAAATTATGCAAAAGTTAAGTTTCCTGATCTCAAAGTTCTCATCAGCCCTTACGGAACAAAAGTCGAGCAGTAGCCAAATCTGCTTATCACACCCCCGGAACTTGCACGCATGAAAACCGAAGCCAGCGTCATCACAGCCCGTCAAAAAGATGAAATTCGCGGCAAAATTTTATTGGTAATAGGCGACGCCACGGAAATCGTTGACACGCTGTATCCCTGGATGCGATTACAGGAAGAGAACTATCAAGTCGTCATCGCCGCGCCCGAAGTCCGCACCTACGCCATGGTTCAGCATCAACGGCCTGAGGGCTGGGATATCACGCGCGAATCATCCGGCTATTTGATCGACGCAGACATCGCATTTGCTGACATCCGTCCCGAAGAATATGCCGGTCTGCTGGTAAGTGGTGGTCGTGCTCCTGAATACATTCGCGACGACGAAGATCTCATACGTGTCGTTCGCTCGATAGCCGAAACCGGTCGTCCTATCGGCTCGGTGTGTCACGGGATCGAAGTCTTAGCCACCGCCGGCGTCATCCAAGGTAAAAAGATTACCACGGTCCCCAAGTGCCAGTTTGACGCCGAGGTCTGCGGCGCCACGTACGTAGCCGGACCTGTCATGGTCGACGGAAAACTCGTCACTGCCCGTGGGGCGCGGGACGGCTGGGAATGGATGCGTGAATACATCAAGGTATTGCAAGCCTGCGAACAGGATCACTAAGCCGTTAGGGTGAACCCCGGCGAATACACTTACGGTTCTTTTGCGTACCAATATCGGGCATCCTAAGCAAAAAAATCTCTTAGCGTTCTGAAGCAAATCGCCAGAACGAGCATGACAAGAAACCGTGCTCGGGCCGGGGGCCAAGCTACTTTCCCAAGCAACATGTGCAGTCAGCTCGCCTAAACTACTTTTCTACTCTTTGAGCATGAGTGACACGCACTTGGTTTCCAGATACGCATCCAGCCCCTCAATGGCATTTTCCTTGCCTACGCCCGATTCTTTTAAGCCACCAAATGGAGCCTGGGGCACAGCGGGAACCGGATCATTGATACCAATCACGCCAAACTCGAGGCCATCGGCACATTTCATCACAGCATTAACATCGTTCGTTAGCACGTAGGCGGCTAATCCAAAGTGTGTCTGGTTAGCCTTTTCGATTGCCTCGTCAATCGACGAAAAATCTAGTATCGGCATGACAGGACCAAACGGCTCTTCAGTCATGACGGCCATGTTGTCTTTCATGCCGGTCAATACTGTCGGCTCGAAGAAGTATCCTTTTTCGAAACGAGTCGAGCGTGCGCCTCCTACGAGACAATCTGCCCCTTTGCTTCGAGCGTCGTCAATGAACGATTCTGTCTTATCCATTGCCGAAGATTCGAACATCGGTCCGATCTGAACGCCCTCGTCCATTCCATTCCCCAGTTTCAACTTCTTCGCTTCTTCGACACAAGCCTCGATATATTCGCTTTCAATCGACTTCTCAGCATAGAAACGAGTCGGAGCGATACAGACCTGGCCGTTGTTACGGAACTTGCCAATCACCGTTGCTTTGGCAGCAGCTTCAACGTTGACATCCGGAAAGATCAAAACGGGTGCGTGCCCACCCAGTTCTAGACTAAGCCGTTTCACTTGATCGGCCGATTGCCGGATCAGTTCTTTGCCGACTTCAGTAGAACCTGTAAACGAAATCTTGCGACAAATACGGTTGGTCATAAACTCCTGCATTATGGGAGCCGCCGGCCCCATCACCAGATTGACAACGCCTGGTGGAAGATCCACTTGCTCCATCAGTTCAAACAAACGCAACAAACAAAGCGGAGTCTGGCTTGCAGGACGAGAGACTGACGTACATCCGACCGCCATCGCTGGTGCGATTTTACGAGCCTGCAGTATCAGGGGGAAATTCCACGGCGATACTGCGGCACAAACGCCTACTGGGTGCCTTACTGTAAACAATCTTTTGTTGGGAACGTTGGATGGAATCGTCCTGCCGTAGGCACGTTTTGCCTCTTCAGCAAACCACTCAAAAGTCGCCGCACTAGCCATCGTCTCTGCCCGGGCCTCGGGCAAAGGTTTACCTTGTTCCATCGTGAGCGCTTCGGCCAGGTAGTCAACGTTTTCGCGCATTAATTCGGCGATGCGTTTCACTTTGGCGGTGCGATCGTAAACACTAAGTTTTTTCCACCCCGGCAATGCTGCTTGAGCAGACTCCAGCGCGTGACGCGCGTCGGCAGCATTGCCGTAAGAAATGGTAGCAACCACATCCTCGGTTGCCGGGTTAATGACGCCCAGAGTCTCTCCCTCTTGTCCATCAACCCACTTTCCATTGATATAAAGTTGCGTATTCTTCATCTCCAGAGAATTTGCTACTGCCGTCGACATTGATCTGATCCTTTCTCTGGACGCCCTTTGCGGACAACCACATGTAATCGGAATGAGTTTTGAATGAATGAGTTTTGATCGGTCACAACCCATCGACGCCCAGAGCGGCCGTAAAGAGCAACCAATCTGAATTTTGGGAAAGTCAGCCATTGTAGCACCTCTGGTCGCCATCGATCCAGTCACCAAACCGACATGGAGTCCAATAAGGCCACCAGAGAAGATGCGATTTCGGAAACGTCTCTCGATCATTCGAGTTCGTGTTGACGGCCCCTGTTTCAAATCATCACAATCACTTTGGTACTGGGCCGTAGATACTAGTCTCGGGAGGCCCAGTTACACAAACCACACTTGGCAAACCGACGCTAACGCAATCGGCTCACGCATCACAACAAATCCACTCTCCATGCGCCCGCTCACGTAGAGTGAGAATGAAAGACGATGGAAGCACAGTCTAAAACGACATGGACCACACGTTGCGTATGCGTTCTATGCATCGTCATTCCCATCGTGTGGCTTATGTGGCCTGGCTGGAACGGAAAACAGTCGCTGGTGTTTCGTGATGCCGGACATTTCTACTATCCGCTCTACGAATTCATCCATTCGCAATGGCTACAAGGTCGTTTTCCGACCTGGAATCCGTATGACAACTTAGGCCAGCCCCTGCTCGCCAACGTCCCCAGTGCAGTCTGCTATCCGCCGAAGATCATATTTCTGTTGCCAATGGATTACCCAACGAATTATCACCTTTACATCGTATCACACTTATTGCTCGCATCCGTCACATGCTACGGCTGCGCGCGTGGTTGGCAAATTAGTCGACCAGGCGCTGCTCTCTCCTCCATAGCATATGTACTCAGTGGGAGCGTCTTATCACAGTATTGCAATGTCATCTATTTAGTTGGTGCCGCGTGGCTACCGTTAGCTTTGTGGGCCGGTCGATGTATCTGGTGGAATCCCAACATGAACAAAGTACTCATTTGGGGTGGAACCGTTTCCATGATGATCCTCGGAGGCGATCCACAAACCGGATACCACGCAACCCTGGCACTCCTATTGCTCGGCGCTGTGATATGGTGGCGACGTTTTCGTCAACGCCAAGTCGCTCGTCGTTCTCACCCAGTCCTTGCTGACCAACAAACGACACTTCAAGATGATTGTAAGCCCATGGCTGGTTTGTACGCGGCCACACTGGCAATCGGACTGTCGTTCGCACTGCCTGCTGTGCAGCTGTTACCCTCAATCGAATGGGCTCGCCATACCGATCGCCTCGAACGGACGCAACCTTTTACAATCTGGCAGTTAGTAACACAAAACCATGTTCGGGACGGAACAACCGCAGAGCAAACAAGTCCTTGTGCTTGGTACCAAGGTATCTTGGGAGCACCTCCCACAGACACACATCAAGCACATGCCTACCAATTCAGCCTAGGACCGTGGCGGTACGCCGAACTGGTATGGCCCAATTTAGGTGGTTGCCAATATCCCATTCACCGTCGGTGGTGGAATGCCATTCCTGCAGAAGGTCGAGTCTGGGCACCGTCTATTTATCTGGGCATGATGCCCCTTTTGCTCGCTTTCAGCACCTGGAAGTGGCGAGCGTCGGAAGCCAACGTGCAGTGGCTATGGAGCCTTGTCGCCGTGTTCGGCCTCGCAAGCCTCGGTGAGTATGGAGTCGGCTGGCTCGTGCGCGAAATCTGCTACCTGGCCAGCGGTGGAACTCACTCCGGCCCGCCCATCGGCCGGCCCGTTGGTGGCGTCTACTGGTGGATGTTCACCTGGCTACCAGGATATTCGGTCTTTCGCTACCCAGCCAAGTTGTTCGTGGTAACAACTCTCGGATTGAGCCTCCTGGCAGGTTACGGTTGGGATCGACTGCCGGTTCATGCGCGAGTTGTGAAGAAAATGGCCAGCCTTTTGGCCGTATGCACATTGGTTGGCATCGTCCTCGGTCTTATTAGTATTCCATTTTGGAATCGTTTCCTTACCGAACAGGTTCCTCCCGACCTGGTATTCGGCAGGTTCGATGCTTGGCGATCTTGGTGTGACATGATGATGGCCTTGAGCCAAACGTTCATCCTATGTTGCCTTTACGTGATAGCCTTGCGACCCAACATCGTATCTAGCGAGCACTTTCAACAACCACAGGCTGACGAGCAGACCAACCAAGAATCGCCCGATCCGGTACCGATGAATCACAACCGGTCTGGCCGATACTGGCGATTCGGCCTGTTAGTCGTGACAGCTATCGAACTTGTATTTGCTCACAGTTGGATGGTTCAGTTCGCACCGAGTGACCTCTGGCAGACATCTACCTTCCTTTCTTCAGCAACGGAGTCGTCCAAAGTTCCACTTGCCCACAAGTGTTGGCTGAGAACGCCTACCACATCGTCGTATCCGAGTCAGTGGCTAGAAAGTACTGGCTCCGTCAACCGTCATATTTCTGCTCTAAAATGGGACCGAGAAACGCTTTTCCCTAACTTTCACCTTCAATATCCGTTGAGACAACTCGGGGTTCGAGGCGCTGCGATGCCTGCCGACTTTCGAGCCACGATGTCGTCGCTGAAAGGATCCTCACCTAGTTCAAATAAGTTCTACATGCATTGGCTAGATGCTTGCGCTGTCAACCATTTCCTTCAGTTGGAAACCGACACCAACCTACCAACCTTTATGAAAGAAACACCGTTCTCTGTACCCGTTGATCTTTCACCGACCATTCGTTGGCTAACACGCCCAACCAGCATCAGCCGAGCCTGGGCGGTGCCCATAGACAATGTGCAATGGTTGCCCTCGCCGGATCGGCCGCTTGCAGAGGTAGCCGACAAGATCCTACGCCAAGTTCGCTCGACGCGCTCGCCAACGTCAAATCTCCGAAACCAGCCATTTGCATTCGGTCCTGTCAACGAGGTAACACGGGAGAGCATCCCGGAGCCAGAAAGGGTTGCCGAAGGCATCTATTCTTTTGGTACCCCACAAATCCGAATGACACGGGACGATCCTGACCAAGTAGATTTAGAAGTTTTCTTGACAGAGGCCAGTCTTGTCGTGCTGGCAGATCAATACTACCCGGGCTGGAACCTTGAAGTTGTCACCAAGGGTGACGATCAGGCACGGACCGTTCCGATCGTACGCACCAATTTGGTAATGCGAGGTGCCGTGCTGCCCGCCGGTTCACACCGTCTGACTTTCCAATATCAACCCGTGTCAGTTCGCATCGGAGCAATCATCAGCCTGCTAAGTTGGACAGGGTTGCTGATATGTTTTGCAGTCTCGCATACCCGCTTTGCAACAGGACGACGCAAGCGGGAGATTGTCTGATCCTATTGGCCCGTCCACGACACAAATCCTATAGAGTTAAGCAGAAAATGGCGTCCTGCGATGATTGGTGGTACAGCACGTCTCTACTGTCACCAAAAACGGAGTTCTGACTTAGAACAAGGAAAGCAATCGAAGTTCTTGCGCGGTAAGCAGACGTACGACGAGACCATTTGAACGTCGTGCGCGTTTTAGTCGTGAATCTTTCCAACTGAACGTTGACGAGAAGTGTTTGAAGGTTCGTGATCTGCGTAACATTTCACCAGGACTAGATTTTAGTTAAGGGTGTTGAATGTCGTCTATGTTCAACACATGTTGATGGATCACTTTGCCGTCAATACTGATGCATTCGAACCTTACATGAGGAACGTCTGCAGTCGTATCAAATTGCATACGTGCAAACGAACAAGTTTCGTTGTAGCCCCATATCCAACCAGGAGATTCCACTAAACTATGGGTGTGGTTGTTGGTCAGGCGTGAACTTTCCAACTCTAACAAATCATAACCGTGCTCACGCTCCGTTTTGCGCAAATCGGTACGATGGCGATCGGCTGCAATCAAAAACACACCGTCGATGCGTTCCGCTTCGATAAATGAAAATATGTCTTCTCGCTCTTCGGGAAAACCATCCCAAGTGTCCCGACTGCCGGGCTTGATGCCGACAGACCAAGGTACAGGCGATGCCAACACCTTGAAGGTCCCCTGAGATGCAAGCAATGTTTCTTTTAACCACTCCTTTTGCACTGCCCCCAACATGCTGCCGCGATGAGGGTCCCGGTAATAGCGGCCATCTAACAAAATGAAATGAACATCTCCGATGTAAAAATCGAACCAACATCCCGGCTGAGACTCTCCTCCTCCATAAACGGGATTGATCCAATTTTGGCGAAACGTCTTCCAAGAGAGACGTTTCCAGGCAGGTGTATCGGTTTCTGGTCCCCCCGCACAATCATTGGTGCCAAAATCGTGATCATCGTAGATCGAATAGGTCGCCGTCCCTGATACCAACCGGCGCCATTCTGGACGCGACTGACGGCGGTAGTAGCAATATTGCTGGCATAACACAACCTGCGGCTGATCGATGTAGACGTTGTCCCCCAACATCAGCAGAGCCAGAGGATCAGTATCACGCATCGTGTCCCACATGTATTCCCATTTAGGATTGAAAGCTGCTCCACCACCAAATACCACAGCAAAACTCGCTGCTTCACCTTGTTTGGGATAGGTGGTAAAGCAAGGGTTCTCGACAGGCTGTGGCCTGCCATCTACGAGCACTTGATAGTCGTAATGAGTTTGTGGGGACAAGCCTTCAACCGTGATGACCGCCGTGAAATCCTGTGTTCGGCTTGTTATAGTCGATTCTGAGACGTCGTGTCCTATCTTAATCGCGACTTCAGCTTCGCTACGAGTTCGCACCCAAAACGAAGCACCATGATCAGTGACTTGGCCCAACATTGGACCATGCAAGAGTGCCATATCCTGATACTCTGCCGACCATTCCTGAAACTCTTGAGTGTTCCACAATTGCGATAGCAACTCACGGGGCCCGGCCAACAAACGATCAAATGGCAAACCTGTGTCCAAAGCATGCCTAGCTGCTTCGATGGCCCCTGCTGGATCGCCTTGCTGCAAAGCAATCATCGTCCTTACAAAATGCGTTTCTGAATCGTCCGCATCCCCTTGGGCCACTTCTTGTTGGGCTTTTGCAATTTCCCCTACTGCGATCGCCTGTGTCGCATTGCGTTGCGGATCATGTTGTGCTTGGGCCAAGCTCACTGTCACTACCAGAGTCACAATGAATACCATCAACCGTTTCGTATGGGACATGATTATGAGTGCCTCAAGGTTGGACAATTGTTTCAATAACATCATCAAGTCGTGAACTCTTGGAAAAGAGTTTTCAGCCCTATGTCGAACCGTCAAACACAGCATCGCACGAACGTTATGCTCAGGATATTCTACAATACTGCGAGAATAGAATTGTCACACTTCTCAAAATTCATTTTTTTATCCGAGTCTGGTTTGCAACAACATTGGCCCTGGCCATCAGCCCACAACTTTTGCCTCATTTTGCGATCGGAACTCCAGACTCTCTGGGATCTTGATTGGATCCACCTAGGTATGAGCATCTCTCTGGACACCTTTGATTCCTGAGAGGATAGTAGCGTGGCGCCAGATCCTCACGACGTACGCCTGCTCTCACTCATGCAAACAGATGTCGCCGGACAACTCTAGAAAAGATTATTCTTTTCCACACCACCGCTCCCACTTACATGCCCTGTCATACGGAACCTGGAAGCTATGCTCCCTCGTCCCTCAGGTCTTCTCCGAAGTAAAGTACTAGCAATTACAGTTCTTTTTAAAACCAATACTACGAACGGATGACACCGCAAACGGGTGCTTCCCATCCGAGCCCCGTCTGCTCTGCAATTAACTGGTCGATTCTTTCGACGGCAAAGGCTGGCAAGGGCGAAGAGCGCCGCACAGACATATCGGTATGCGTCGACACCGCCTCAAAGATGGCCGCCAAATCTTGCTTGTCTCGATTGATCATAAAATGCATCACATGGATGCGTTTGCTGGATCGACTGATGACTCGTGAGTAAACCGCCACGCGCTGGCCGACTCGTACTTCGGACAAGTAATGCACATGACTTTCCAATGCGAAGGTGCCCGTCCGATTAGCTTCCATGTAATCTGGGTCGATTCCCACGTGTCGAAAGGTTCCTCGCATCGCTTGGCTAAACAAATGGGTATACCACATCACATTCATGTGTCCCATTTCATCCAGGTAGGTGTCTGGAATGGTCTCTTCATAAGTAAGTAGGAGTTGCTCTATCTGGTTGAGCGTGATGGATTTTGCCTTCATCGGTTGATATTGGATTGGAGGATTGCAGGAACTGGTCAAACAACCATGCTTGTGGTTGCCAAGTAACGCATCGGTATGGTTAAACGTTCATCACCACCTATAGACGCACAAATCCAAATTTTACAAACCACTGGTTCAGCCAAGAATACCATCGATAATATTTCCTCCCACGTCCGTGATGCGCCGGCGGATGCCGTTGTGGTAGAACGTCATCCGCGTATGATCGATTCCCAACAGGTGCAAGACAGTGGCATGGAAATCACTCCACAGTACGGGATTTTCTACTGCCTTCAATCCAAGTTCATCGGTGACACCGAACGCCAGTCCACTTTGAACTCCCGCACCGGCCATCCACACGGAAAAGGCATATTGATTATGGTCACGTCCCTTACCGAGCACATCTTGATTCGCCTGTGTAAATGGCGTGCGGCCGAACTCGGTGGTGCAGAGCACCAGCGTGTCGTCCAACATTCCACGTCGGCGTAGATCCTTGATCAATCCGGCCAGCGGCTTGTCCACCCGAATTGCTTCCCGGCTATGGTTGCTTTGATTGTCTTCATGACCGTCCCAATTGATTCTTGGTGTGCCGAAAGCGCCTCCGGATATGATTTGCACGAAGCGGACCCCCCGTTCCAACAATCGCCGTGCTAACAGGCAGCTACGGCCAAAATCTTTAGTATCATCATCGTGAAGCCCGTAAAGCTGGTGTGTGGCCGCTGACTCGCGTTCGAGATCTACGACCAGCGGCACAGCTAGTTGCATCTTGGCGGCGAGTTCATAGCTATGAATCCTCGCCGCCAACGGATCACTATCAGCGCGTGCCGCCAAGTGCTTTTTGTTCAATTTGGCTAGGTATTCTCGGCTGGCCTGCTCGCTGGCCGCTGAGATCGGTCGTCCCGGTGCTAAATCATCGATCGGAATTCCACGGCCGCGGATCGGCACGCCTTGATATCGAGCCGGTAAGAAACCATTCGTCCAATTGGCCGAACCTCCAGCCGCCAATCCCCGCGCATCGGGAATCGCCACATAGGCCGGAAGCTCGTCTGATTCGCTTCCCAGGCCATATGAAATCCAGGAGCCCAACACGGGAAAACCGTCGATGGGAAAGCCAGTGTTTTGTTGAAACGTCGCTGGCATGTGATTCGGAGTCTCGGCCACCATCGAACGAATGACTGTCAACTCGTCGGCTACGCCGCTCAAGTGCGGAAATAGATTCGAGATCCACAAACCGCTATCGCCGCAGCGTCGAAACTCCCAATCGCTCTGACGAAGAAGACCGACCTTCCCGAAAAACACCTCAAGCCCTTCCGTATTCGAGATGGATTGACCGTGATGTACCTTCAGCTTCGGTTTGTAATCGAACGAATCCACGTGGCTCAAACCACCGGAGAGTACGACGTGAACCACTCGTTTAGCCACCGCAGGTAAATGAGGCAGCAGGTCTTCGGAGGTGCCGGATGCGGCATGCAGCGATCGGTCCTCACGGAGCAGTACGGCCAGCGCCGCCCCTCCGAGACCCGTCTTGACCCAGGAAAAGAAATCGCGGCGAGATGGTGTCAACTGCAGACGGTTGATGACCCGGTTTGGATCATGACCACAAGCGATCGTGGTTCGCTGTCCGACTGAGGACAGGCAAAAGTCTTTTTCCATCATCTGTTTTCTCAATGCTTGTCTAAACAAGCGCGAGTCTAGTCGACATACAAAAACTCATTCGAATTAAACAGTACTCGACACATGGCGGACAAGTTCTGCTGTTGGACGAAAGACTCAGCCAATTCAGTCTCTTCGGCATCTGGTTCCCGTCCGTAAGCCAACAAATAGGCCTGCTTAATCTGCTCATTGATGTCATCGCCAGCTATGCTGCTGAGCCTTTCGGCGAAGTAATCCGCCATGTACAACACAAACGCGTTGTTCATCAACGACAGCGATTGCAGGGGCGTTATCGTCACGAGACGTTCGGGGGTTTGCGTCGATGGGTCGGGACAATCAAAGACATCCAATAAAAGATTTCGACCGGAACGAACCCAAGTACGGTAAATAGTACGGCGATTGAAACTAGCACCGATAGCGGCCACGGGGAAATAGAGTTGACTGGAACTCATTTCGCTGCGGAAATCGTGATACCCCGGACCGCCGATTTCTGAGTTAAGTTGACCGGACACCAGCAAGATTGTATCGCGCAGTACCTCAGCCTCGATTCGCCGTGGTTGCATATGCCACAGTAGTCGATTTTCCGGGTCGACGTCTGCTGCCCTTCGGTTCACATGTGAGTTTTGTCGATAAGTGGCTGAACTCACAATGGTGCGGTGCAACCATTTCAAGCTCCAATTGTGTCGCACCAATTCGTGGGCTAGCCAATCGAGGAGCTGTGGATGCGTAGGACGTCCGCCGTTGGCACCAAAATCGTTCGGTGTGTTCACCAAACCGGTGCCGAAGTGGTAATGCCAAACACGGTTAACAATCACTCGAGAAAAAAGAGGATTCTGTTCATTCGCCACCCAGGCTGCCAGCTTTTTACGCCGCAAGGCATCCGATGCATTGGAAGACAAATTAAAATCGGCCTGCCCGCCCGTTACTGCAGCCACGCCGCCGGCCGTTACCAGTGGCCCTTTGTCGCGAAAATCCCCACGTTCAAGAACATGTACTTCGTGTGGGGGTTGGGGCACGACAGCATAGACCTGAGTGGCACAAAATTTACTCGGTTCCAAGCTCAGACGGTCCGTCACGGGCAACTTTCCTTGACCCGCAAGCTGTGATTCGAGGTAGGAAATTTCAAACATTAGCCTCTCGACATCATCCTTCCGCACTGTCGGGTCCATCGCCTCCATTCGTCGTTTCAGGGTGCCAATATTCTCCTTAAGGACTGCTGACTGCCGTGACATGTGTTCGATCAGCGTCTCGTTCGAGACATCTCGTTCACCATGGTGCACGCCCGCCAAGGCAGCGGTCAGACGGTAGTACTCGGCCTGATGGATCGAATCGTATTTATGGTCATGACACCGTGCGCAATGAATGGTTAACCCCAGAAACGTTTGACCTAACGTGGCTACGATGTCCTCTAACTCACCTTGGCGTGCTTCCTCGGCAAATGTCCCACCCTGGTAATGGCCGGCCCAATTAAATGGACCGGCTACCAGAAACCCTGTGGCCGCGATGGCCGAAATGTCCCCTGGCCTCAAGACGTCACCTGCTAATTGCAGCTGAGCAAACTCAACGTAAGGCATGTCCTGGTTCAGTGCGTCAATGATCCAGTCACGGTACCACCATGCATTGGGCCGTAGCCAATCGTGTTGAAATCCGTCGCTCTCGCCAAAACGAACCACGTCCATCCAATGACGTGCCCATCGTTCGCCGTAACGTGGCGAGGCCAACAGACGCTCAACCAGATTTCCGTACGCCTGCGGCGACCGATCCAAGACAAAGTTTTCAATTTCCGTTGGAGTTGGAAGCATTCCAAGCAAATCAAACGATAATCGACGGATCAAAGTTCTCCGATCTGCTTCGGCAGACGGACGCAGTTGTTTTGTACTAAGCTTGGAGGCTATGAAGCGATCAATAGCATGATGTGGCCACTCGGAATCGAGAAGCTCAGGCAGTGTTGGCCTGATTAGAGGACGAAGAGCCCACTGTTCATCGACGGCTGTTTCGTGATGGGAACCGCCATTCACACTGCCCGGGTCCTCGGCACTCGCAAAGACCACGGGAGCCACGATGACGACGCCCGCACAAAGTAATAGCCAAGTCAATTTCACTGGCAGATTTTTGCACACGGTGTTCCACGAATCGTCGTGGAACGTCCTTTTGTTGATTGCATGTTCCACCTGTTTCCAAGGCATCGCGACAACCTGACAAAAACCGGATGACAAACAGCAGAAAACTCAATTTTCGCTCGAACGATACGGAGAAGCAACAGGTAGATCGAAGAACCAGGAGACACTGTGGAACCACCGTGCGGCGTTTCATATCTCGCCCGGAATCATGTTTTTACGAGCGGAGATGAAATCCGAAACAACGGCTGACTAGCATTTCAAATCGTCAGCTTAACGGATAAACCCTGGTGGGCACGCTAATCGGCACGAAAAAATACTTGCCTGAAACAACGTGATTCAAAGCGTAAAGGAGAGATGTGGCCTCTCTAAATTTTCGAAATCCGCACCTCGAGAATCCGATAGGAAACGACCATGACAAAAGCCTTCACCATTCCTTTGCGAGCAACCGCGAAGGCCAATGCTGTCGTTTACCTACTGCATCGGCTGTGTCACTCTCGGATTTTCAGATTACGATCTGCTCGCAAAGCGCCAACGCATCCTAACTGCTGCGAAAGAGGCGGGTTTCGACAGGACGGATGTTCCTGGTGAACTGAAGCAGCATGCGCTCGTTGACGGATTCACTGGATCTGCAAATCCCCCCCTGTCTTGACTCTGGCAGTTTTTCGCAGCCTTCTACAGGCTTTCGGATATCACTGAGTAACCGGCATTGGTGAGCGAATAGCCCCCTTTGAACGACTCTTTGACCAAGAGGTTTTTGTCAGTCAACAGTTCGAGGGTTGTTTGGTTCCGCTTCAAATCCTGACCGGAGAAGCAAAGCATTTGTCCAGGAGTGATAAGGTAATCGCGGTAGGTACGCAGGACACTCTGTTCAGATCTGGATAACACAAATTTCTCCCGCTTGAGTTCCGATTCTGTAGTCCATGGTTATCAAAATTGAGACGAACATCAATCATGCATCTCGCTTGCCGGAGGCGAATCGGCTGCATTTTCTTCATTGGCCTGCTCCTTCTTTCTGCGCCGTCGGTCACGCTTTTCGTCGGCCTTGCGTTTCTTTTCCATTTCACGGCGGCGCTTCTCCATGGTATTTTGATTTTTGGCCATACATGCTCCCTATGTTGGTTGAACTTGATGATACTGATGCTTTAGACAGTGGTCGTATGCGGACTCCGTGCTCGACCAGTCGCCGAAACTTTTCCTGGCCTTCTTTTCCTTCTGCGAGGTCTCCGCTCAACAGACGAAGCGCCGGCTTCTGTCTTTGAGCCAAAGCGGCGCGGTTTGCGCTTGGCCCGGGGCTTGCCATTTGTGTTATGGTGGCCGTTGCGAACTGGCTCGGTCGGTTCGAATCCATCAATGGTCGCTTCGACTTCGATCGCAACCTTGGTTAGTCGTTCGATCTGCCTTAGTAGCCCTCGCTCATCACCGGAACAGAAAGAAACCGCAACTCCTTCGGCCCCCGCCCGTGCAGTCCGGCCGATACGATGGATATAGGTCTCGGGAGTTTCCGGCAAATCGAAGTTCACCACGTGCGAAATATTGTTGATATCCAAACCGCGGGCCGCGATGTCGGTTGCCACCAGCACTGGCGGACTTTTGCTCTTGAACCTCGCTAGTGCTCGGTTACGCGCATTCTGGCTCTTATTTCCGTGAATTGCCACAGCATTCAGGCCATCTCGGTTGAGCCGTTTGACGATCTTGTCTGCCCCGTGCTTTGTGCGACTAAAAACCAAAGTCCGACTCTGCGGGATTTCGTGGAGAAAGTATGAAAGCAAATCTGGCTTGCGTCGCTTGTCAACCAAATGCACCGATTGAGTAATCTTTCCAGATGATGTAGCGACAGGTGTCACCTGAATCGAGGCGGGCTCCGTCAACCACTGCTGTGCCAAACGGCGAATCTCAACGGGCATCGTGGCAGAGAACATCAACGTCTGTCTCTGCGTTGGAACTGCCGAAACAATGCGCTTCAATGCCGGTAAAAATCCCATATCCAGCATCTGATCGGCCTCATCAAAAACCAGGATTTCAATCTCGGATAGATCAATATAACCTTGTCCCATCAAATCGAGTAGTCGGCCGGGAGTTGCCACCAAGACGTCGACGCCATGACGGAGCGATTTTACTTGATGAGTCTGTGACACTCCACCAAAAACGACCGTCTGTCGAAGTGGCGTGTGCCGACCATAGCGATTGAGACTGCCCTCGATCTGGGCTGCCAGTTCACGCGTCGGTGCAAGCACCAGCGCACGTAGAGTCCGTGCTCTCCGATTCGCACCATGGTACCCGTTTCGTCGCTCGCCATCGGCCTTTTGTTTCTTTTTCGGCGCAGGCCGCAATGCATTCAGTCGATCGAGCATTGGCAGTGTGAAGGCGGCTGTTTTGCCTGTGCCAGTTTGGGCAATGCCAATCAGGTCACCACCAGCAAGGATCACTGGAATCGCTTGCGCCTGAATCGGCGTAGCGGTTTCGTAGCCCAACGCATCGGTTGCTCGGACTAAGGGCTCGGACAAGCCGAGCTGGGAGAATCTCATTCTTGTATCTACTTTCTTCTTGTGCACCGGAATAGCCCGGCGCGGCGGCATACCGAACCGTGAACGATTGCGGTACTGCAAGCCCCTATGGAAAGGGACAGTTGCTTTGTTGTCGGCCAGCGTCTCCTTATCACGTTCGAGAGAATCTAACGCCAAGCGCATGTAGCAAATGGCGGTGACCGCAAGGAGCAAGAAAATCAATCGCGGTCGAGAGTAGAAGGACCTGGCAGCATTGGAGCTGGTCCCACCATCAAGTGGAACAGGATCTAACCAGATGACCGCTAATATCGAATTTGAATGAACTTTAGCCGACTAGCTCGTCGGAAAGTCTCACACCTCTATTTACAAATAGCATAACACATGGCCTGGGGGCTGCCTAGGTCACGACTGTTCCACGCCTGACGGGCTTCGAGAGAAACTGAATTAGCCCCAGATTATCCACTCCACGTCGTCACGGCGTGGAGTGGAAACACGCCTCAAATGGCTTTGAAGTATGATCTACAAGTCACCCTTCGGGTGCGCCGGTTCGTATCCCATTTCGCTGTTTTCCCGCGACCGAAGCATGCACTCGTTGACCACCCAAATGCCCCGATCGTGATCACAGCGTTGCCGACACAAATCGGAATCTCGTAGGGACAACTTCCCTCACGTGATCCTTCAAGCATGAAACTTAGTAGAGACAGGTAGCGGATCCCAATTCCCAATCAACCAATTCCCGAAACGTCCGCCACGGGAAAATTCCACCCGTAGCGAAAATATTCCACTCAGACGTCATAACCATAAGGGACAAAACGACAGATATTTCGGATGCCCGTCCATGGACTTGAGTGCTGGTTTTTCGTATTTATATTCTTAGGGTTCGCCCTGTGTTCGTGATAAAATGGCCGCTGATCAAAGCAAAGAGACTCAACGTGAAGTAACAGTGGGGAAGTCAGCAGGAGCCGGGCCAGTTGGCAGCGAGAGGAATGGGTAACTCAAACGACAACGGAGAGAAGACGATGAAAACAGCATCAGCAGGAATCCTATCAAGCGTTTGTATGTTAGTGCTTGCGCTGCTGGTCTGCGGGCCGGCATGGGGCGGGCTGACCCTTCACCTGGATGCATCCGATCCTTCAACGATCGAAGACTCGGCCGGTAAGAAGGCCAATGAGGACGGTTTTGTAGCCAGCGACGTTGCCCAGTGGTACGACAAGTCCGGCCAAGACAATCATGCGATCCAAGGAACGGCGGCGCACAGGCCGACATTCGTTTCGGAAGGTTGGACAAACGGTAATGACGCGCTGAGGTTCGAAGAACTGGAACATTTGGAAGGTTTTTCGGTCACGAGCAGTACAACCGGTGCGAACCCGGGCATGACCGTTTTTATCGTGGTCAAACCCAGAGGTGTCGCTGAGCCCCCATACGACGCTGGAGACCACGACACCTGGCTCGGCAGCAGTGACAACGGACATGCGTATATTTCCACCAAGAGCTGTGGCACAACGCCAGGAGGCGTCCCACCCGACAGCAATTCGATGAAATTGTCCGGGCGATTTGCCAAGGAAGTACGGGCAACTATTCCCGGCGGTCGCACCAGCTATCAGATGATAACTGCCAAGTACGACGCCGCGACCGGAGAGGCCGAAATCCTTAGCGACGGCGGGAACATGCGTTCCTGGTGGCAAGAAGAACAGGGACAAGAGCAGCATCAAATATGGGAGGTCCCGGTACCTCCTGCTGCCAAAATCGGCACAGGCACAATCGCTACATTTGACCAGATTGCGTTGTATCACGGAGGTGGTGTCCTGGGCGTTGACGGGAAGGGCGATGTGGCGGAAATCATGTTCTACGACGAAGTTCTCTCCGCCGAAGAAGAGAATGCCGTCGGGTACGCGCTCACGCAGAAGTGGGGGCTCCCGAACAACCAACGGATCGTCAGGGCGACGGTAACCGGGCGGGAAATTTCACGGCTCAAAGCCGCCCCCGACCAGGAGTACCTGTTCAAAGGGTTCTATGCATCGACCAGTCCGCGCGCCGTCGTGACCGTCGAGTGGCTGAATCGCGACACGATGTCACTGGGAGCGTTGGGAAAACACCT
>JAKVBZ010000239.1 GCA_022448645.1 Pirellulaceae bacterium | reverse complement strand
TTCCGGCGTGATGGTGGCATCTGGATCACAACCACAACTGCGGATCGTCTGGTTGATGTACCAAGCCGTTTCTTCGCTGTTAAACGGGTGTAGGTAACAGCGTGTTGAGATCCGCTGGCGGAATCCATCCATTGAAGGTGCTATCAGTAATTCATCAAGGTGGTTACCACCGAACATCACAACACTTATCTGAGGTTCGCCATCACGCTTCAGGTTGGTCAAAGTGCGAATGGTCTCAAGTATTTCTGGACTTAAGGCTTGAGCTTCGTCAATAAGGAGTAACAGTCGCGGTTGTGGTGGATCGGAAAGGCAGATGTGGTCGAACAGTGCAAATTGAAGATCACCCGCTGGAATATTGGTAAGATTTGCACCTGCTAGGTAAAGCATACGCCTCATGAAGGAGTCGCTGTTGGGCAGGGGGGTCTCACCTAGAGAGATGACACGATGGCTGTTCTGATGTCGAGACGCCAAAAGTTCACTAATCAGTGTTTTACCTGTACCCGGTGGACCTATTACCACTGAGATCGCATCTCGAGCCTTTATGCTTAGCTCAATCCTGTCCACGGCATCCTGAGCGGAACCTAACCCGATAAAACGCTTGATGCTTGGAAAAGCCGGAAAGGGAGGCAGGTTATAGGCAGAATCACTGGAGTGCATCGCTGTCACACATTTTGGAAGGTTGGAGACGAACCGCGTTGGATGAACCACATAACGCAGATCGATACGATCCAATTTATCGGCACAATTGGTACCGATTCTGTACTTGAAAAAAATCCCGAGGGTAGGCGCAGGTGAGCTATAGGAAGGGCTGGCCCAATGGGAGGTTTAGCGGTGCCGCGCAAAGGTGGAATTTGCATGAGTATTCGACTTGGCCGCTGGGATGCACGCCAGGAGACACAGACCAGCATTTGCTAGCACGGGAGTGAGTGCGTGCTGAATGCTTGCAAATTATCGTCGATTTGCTCGGCCGTTTAACGGTACCGCCATTTTCGTTTCACGTTTTTTTGACAATTTAGAATCCGCCGGGGCTGGTGAACTCCGCATAGTCATCGAATTCGCTGTGACGCTCTGCGGCGCGATCGCTGAACCGCGTGAAGTCTGCTTCCCACGTGAGTTCAACATCACCAATCGGGCCATTTCGCTGTTTGGCAATGATGATCTCAGCCTGTCCGGCATACTGGGCCCGGTTATCGCCGCGGTGATAGTATTCTTCTCGATGCACAAACATGACCACGTCGGCGTCCTGCTCGATGGCGCCTGATTCGCGCAGGTGACTCAGCTTCGGCCGATGGTCCTTGCTGTCTTCTGCTTGGCGGTTAAGTTGCGACAAGCAGAGCAGAGGAACTTCCAACTCTCGTGCAAGACCTTTGAGTCGGCGAGCGATTTTGGCAACTTGTTCCTGCCTTGGGTCTCGAGCGTTATCTGGCTCAATGAGTTGCAGGTAGTCGATCACGATCAATCCGAGCGCGTCTTCTCGGCGTTTGATGCGCCGAGCCGCGGCAGCGATTTCGCTGACGGTGCGACTGGGCGAGTCATCGACAAAAAGTGGTGCTTGGCTGATCTCGTTGGCTGTTTGGATCAGTTTGTCACGATCGTCCGAGGAGATGGTGCCATTGCGAACACGATGACCGTTGACCCTTGCGAGAGAGCAGAGCATGCGGTCGGCTAATTCGATCCCGGACATTTCCAACGAGACAAAAAGCACCGGTTGGTTTTGATTGATGGAGACATGCTCACCGACATTCATCGCCAAAGCGGTTTTACCCATGGAAGGTCGTGCAGCCAGAATGATCAACTCACCGTTGTGCAGACCACCCGTCATTTCGTCGAACTTGCTTAGCCCAGTATCGGCAGCACCATCCACGTACTCGTCTCTCATGCGTGCTTCCATCCGGTCCATGGATTGGTGCAACACATCCGCTATGTTCTGGACGGATTGTGATGAGCGACCGTCCATGATGGCGAACACTTTTTGTTCAGCTTGGGCACACAATTCTTTTGCGCTGGAGGATTGATCATAGGCATCACGCAAGACCTCGGTGCTGGATTGGATGAGTTTACGATAGACGGCTTTTTCGGTAACGATGCTGCAGTAGTAGACGGCGTGTGCTGCGTTAGGGACCGAGGAGGATAGTCTTGCCAAATAGGCAGCGCCCCCGACTTTTTCATAATTTCCCGCAGTTCTTAAGCGTGACACGAGTAGGGTGATGTCTATCTTTTCGCCCGAGTCGTGCATCTCCCTAAGGTTTTCGTAAATGATCCGATTCGCATCGTCATAAAAATCCTCCGCCCTGAGGGAGGAAATTTCATCGCAGACCTCTGGCAATAACAGGATGCTGCCCAGAACACCCATCTCTGCATCGACATCGAAAGGGGGTTGCCGCTGCAGGATTTCTGCGGCAGAAGGTTCCTTTTGGGGCTGTCTTGGAAATGGCGAGTTGTTAGAAGCCATGGGCCACTCCGTTGGGGGCGAGAGCGTGAATCGGTATTGCCGAGATGAAATCCGTAATCACTGGATAAAAATTAAAATTTAGGAGCCACAGAGAACAAGTCTGCGAGGGTTGATGTCCGCTATTTGAAAAAGTCAGGGACTGTTTCCCTGCCCGTTTCTGTGGCCGTCTCAAAACGCATGTGTGTTTGGTCTGCAAAACCGTTCAACGTTGGTTATACCTTTGATGGAAGCGGCGTGGGTTACCCGTTGGAACAAAGGTTTCGTTATTTGGTGGTTTTTGATTTGGGACAAGCTTGAGGAGGTTGTACGCATCGATGCGTTGGGTGTGGCATTGAGGAAGCTTGTCCACTGATATTTCAATAAGATGGACTCACAATCCAAGACCATTGAGCGACATGGTTCATGAGCTGCTGACTCAACCGCTTCGGAGTAAATTTTCGACGCGGACAACTGCCTCGCGTGTAGACATTGCCAGTTGTCCCCGGCCGATGGATGTCCCGTTGTCAAGCCACTTTTTCACGTTGTTTTCTGCGGAGATTGCCGTGCTATGGGATTTGCCACCAAAATGGTTCGCAATTTCTGAGTATGCAGAAGCGGTTAGTTGACGGGCCAAGTACATAGCGAGCATACGAGGCCCCGTGACGGCGCGGGTTTGGCTATGCCCTCGGAGGGTATGGTGCGGTAAATGAAAAGCGTCGCATACAGCTATTTCAATAACCGATAGGGTTGCGATTGGTGTGGTCCCTCGCAGTAAAGTGCCGCCAAATTGCCGGATCTCGTCAAGCGTGGGCTCGCGACCAAACATCCTTTGCAGTGTGTTGATCAAGTTGGCTACGCCACTCACAACACGACCATCTCCTGCCAGCATCGGATTGATCTGGTCGATTAAGCTTTCGGGAACTTCCAACGGGCACCGTTCGGCAATCCAGCGTGTCAATATATCCCGTCTTATGTCGATATCGAGTGGCTGAATTGGGCACACGAGCCCACTCGCCATCCGGCCCGCGAGTTCTTGCGACAAACCAGCAATCTCACTGGGAGCCTGTAA
>JAKVBZ010000238.1 GCA_022448645.1 Pirellulaceae bacterium | reverse complement strand
TCTGGGGGAATCGGGTTGACGTAGGTATCCAGCAGACTGTGGACCTTTTCGTCGATACGTCGAAAGACACGCACTTCCAGGTCCGATTCGACAGTAAGGCGTACTTGCTTGATGTCTGGTGCCACCGCATGGACACCGATCTGAACTGCCTCGTACTCGCCGCGCGCCAAAGTGCAGGTGATCTTTTTCCTCTCAGCAATCTCCGAGATGTCCTCTGAAACCGGGACATCAGACGACTCAAGCAGGTGCAACGTATGATGCTGGAAGGCAACGTATCCCTGTTTCATTTGGGCCGAGGTCAACAGGGGCGCCCCATTCGTTTCGGCAGCGCAAGCCATAGCAATATTCAGCCATGAAACCACAGCAGCCAACAGACCCGTCGTCCAGGTCGTACGAGATGGATAGATAACCAAGGATCGGTTCCTTTGCGTTTTACTCACAACGGAAGGACGCGCTCTCAACGCCACGGACTTTTGATCATTCACCTCTGCCACGAGAGGATCGAGGTACCAAATTCAGCGACATTGCGCACAGAGTTCTGCACAGCGATCTTTCCTCTTCGAGAATTCGTCTTCTTGAAAACCAATAAACTCCATTTAGCGAAAGTTTACATCTCGAAGTTTCACATCCTATCCTCAAATGGTTTTTCGTTCCAACACATCCGCCGACGCAGGGATCGGTGGAGATATGGTGAATCCCGAACTCACACACGCGTTCGGCAACGCTAAGAACCATTTTGTCCCCTGTTTTTAAGTAGGATGGGCCCCCAGCCCGTTCCCTTTGGCTAGCGCCTGGAGTCGTGGCTGCCATATAGTTCCATCACGAACTCTTACCGTCAGTCAAACCGTTGACCAGAGGACCGCCACTGCCTCATTCACGGTTGTCGCGCGGTCTCCTTACTTTACCACAAATCGTGAGCGAATCAGGAAAACTCCACCACATCCCAAACCGGGTTTTTAATCTTCATCCCACCGCAGTGATGGATCGTACAGCAGAAATCACACATCTCAATTCGGGAAATCAAGACGGATCAATCCCACTTACTCATCCCCCAAGACAATGCTGCTGGCCTTCTCGTGATGGTTAAGCTATGCTTAGCTTCCATGATCACTTTAGTGCTGTGTACGTCTTTGCTAGTTACGGCAGGTGGCGCGAAAGAATCCGCAGTCATCGAATCGCTGCACAAGTCTGGAGTGAAGATCAAACGTAATGAAGCTGGTCAAGTGACCCAAGTTTCGTTCCGTGGTGTCAAAGACACCGACTCAAGTTTGGCTCTTTTGAAGAAACTAGACCATACTGAGACTCTCGACCTATTAACCAGCGGCGTGACAGACGCGGGACTGGCACACGTTGCCGAATTGAAACAGCTCCAAAATCTCTCCTTAGAAGTTACGCCTGTCACCGGCATCGCTCAGATCAAAGGACTTGTGAATCTGCGAGTACTAAACCTCAGTGACACACAAATCACCGACAAAGCTTTGGAGTACGTGCAGCACCTCCAGCGACTGGAAGAGTTGTACTTATATCGAATCAACATCTCGGACGCAGGGCTCGTACATCTGAAAGCACTCAAACATCTCGAGGTATTTCATTTCGCCGAAACCAACCTTTGGAGGTTTTCACTCTACGGCACGCACGTCACCAATGAAGGTTTGAAATGCATCCGGCAAATGAAAAAGCTCACGATGCTGGACTGGTTCACGTGCAGAAGCTAAAAAATCTCAATCGGCTTGGTTTGAAATGGACTTCCATTACCGATATGGGCCTTTTGCACCTCAAGACTTTGCCAAAACTTAAGTCGCTTCAACTGGAGGGAACTCGAGTTACGGGTGCTGGGATTTCTGAGTTGCGCAAAACTTTTCCGGAATGCAAAATTAGCCACGAAGATCCATAACGGGTCCATCACGTGTATGAGCCGTAGGCGCCAGCCTCGGGCTGCCCACTCCCAGTCAACTGCCCTGAGGGACAGATACCAGCGAGTTCGGCTGACGTTTTGAAACAAAGCCTGGCAGACTACCTTACGAAACAAGAAGTATTGACGATGAGCACCACCCAATCGCCTGACATCGCCGAAGCCGCTGAGCAACTACAACGAGATGGCTATCTGGTCGTCAAAGGAGTGTTGAGCCGTACGGAAGTGGACGAGTGGCGACTGGTTTTGGATGATCTTTTTGCCCGCGAACGACGTGCGCCTTTTGATCCTGGTGACGGTCCAGCTCGTTCGGAAGACGAAGAGACTGAGAAGTTCATTGCTGAAACCTATCCGGTAAGTCCCGAAGAACTGCAGCGTATCATGCAGCGGGTGAGATATTCACGCGCTAGAAACCACGACACATCCTGGCCCGTTGGACCACGGGAAATCAACAAATCATTTCTGCACATACCCAATCTGTTTGATCACGATCGCTCGCAATTCATACGAAACTTACCAGCAAAATCGGAACTCACCGATCGACTGGTCGAAAATGCATTTACACTGCGCTTGGCCCAGCATCTCTTGGGCGGTGATTGCGTGCTCGGTGACGTGAGCGGAACCAGTATCGGTCCAGGCACGGATGGAGGCGCGTGGCATGTGGATGCACCATTAACTCAGATGCCCGAACCACTCCCTGACTTCCCCTTGGGAATTCAGGTGGCATGGATGATCGACGATTTCACTTTCGAAAACGGTGCAACTCACCTGGTCGCAAAAAGTCATTTGACGCGCCGCCGACCGCAGTGGAAGCGGGAAGCGGGGACCGACGAAGTGGCAGTTTGTGGTCCGGCAGGCTCCATTGCGATTTGGCTGGGAAGTACTTGGCATCGCATCGGTCCCAACACGACCGATTGTCCCAGGCGTGCTATTATTTCTTTTTATCAACGTTCGTGGATTAAGCCTTTTTCGGACAATCGAGAAAGTATTGATGCGGCTCGGGCGGCGAAAATGTCTTCCGCCGTGCGGTATCTTTATGGTTTCTCGGCAAATGGTCTCTGCCGTGGTTGATTCGACATGGGGACACATCGCTAAGCCAACACGTCGGCGCACCAGCCGAATCTGGCACGTTCGCTTTGCTGTCGATTGGTTCGGCCTACCAGAAATGATGCGTTTGGCCTCGGTCGGATTTCAGTGGCCAGTTTTCAGTACTTCCGGCTGGTGATTTTGCGTACGGCCGACACCGTACCATCCTGAACACCGAATACCGAAACCCGCTCCCCAACTCAACTCGCTAGACCGCGAACTACGACTGCTGTTCACCACCCCACCACGTCGTTCCCTCAAGCGACTCGGATGGTGGTGCCTTAAACAAATAGCTGGCGCAGTATCCAACTGCCACATTGAATAACGTCGCCAGACCACCGACCCACATCCAGTTGATGCCTTGGACCTGCGGCTCCATCAGCCCCGGAAAACCGTTAAACACAAGGCCGAATGCGATCCCTGCGAGTGCACCCATGAAAGCCCCCGGCGTATTGGCGCGACGCGAAAACATTCCCAGCAAAAAGAATGAGGCCATCGGCGCCATGACTA
>JAKVBZ010000237.1 GCA_022448645.1 Pirellulaceae bacterium | reverse complement strand
ATCGTTGCTCCTTCGCACGGCGGCGACACGAGCCGGCAAGAGTTGTCCATCGCTCAATCGTACACGGATCGGATCTCCACTTAATTCACTACGTTTCGTCAAAATGAAACCATCTTCAGCGACGATCGTTCCCAAGGCGACAGGTCGATCACCACTGTAAACCTGAACAACGGAGCCAGAAATTTTCTCCGTCACTGGTCGAACCAGATTCATCATGGACGCATTATCACGTCGCGGAAGGGGCTCAAACTGTGCAAGTAGAGCCTGACCTTCGGTTGCCAATATCACCGCAATGAAAACCAAAGGAAGCTTCTTTGCGTAACATCGCATTTTACAAATCAACATCTTGCACCAAACCGAATCTGAAATTTCGTAAAATCTTTGCTTCCATTTACTCGCCTCGCCCAATCACCACCCGAAAAAAGACGGGCCTTCCGTCGCGCTGACCACGTACGCGAACATTCTCACCGGGCATCGTCTCGGCAACGGCTTCTTTTAGTGATTTAAAATCTGTGATTTTCCGATCACCAAACTCTTTGATGATATCCCCTTGCTGGATCCCGGCTTTCTTTGCAGCGGAGTTGGGCCGAACAATATCGATCACGGCCTCATCGGCCTGAGAGTTACCTTGCACTCCAAGTACCGGACGAAAACCGGGTAGCGTCCCCCATGATTCACCAGCCACCAGACGTTCCCAAGACTTGATGTAATTGTCGATTGGAATGTGTAAATTCTCTTCCACGTCATTTCCAATGCGACTGTGAATTGCGATGAGTTTGCCCGACAAATCAAACAGCGGTCCACCACTATCGCCCCCAATCAAAGCACAGTCAGTTCGCAATGCCGAACGATTGACGCGTGCGATCCGCCCGACTCGCGTGACAACGCCCCGTGTCTGGTCAAATCCACTGGGGTGGCCTGTCGCAATACACCACATACCACGGGACAGGTTACTGCTGTCGCCCAAAGTTGCATGAGGCCAATCCGCTCCCTCATTTTGCCCTGGACTGATCTGCAACATACCTGCATCAACATTTTTATTCAGACCAAGTGTCATCGCTTGCAGGCGCCGTCCATTCGCCAGAATCACAGTGGCTGGCTTGTTAGGTCTCATTGCCACATGAGCAGCGGTCAGAACCTTACCACCGCCGTCGATAATTACGCCACAGCCTTGCGCTTGGCCAATCTTGATGCTGACTGTACACACTTCCGCCGATGCCGAAATTTTTCCGAATTGCTGTTCCAGCAATCGAAGCTGTGCGAGAGAGTTCGGTACAGTTCCTGAAGAAAGTATCTCTTGCAGCTCTCCGGGGACAGGAATTTCCGTCTCCGGGGAATTCGTCACGGGGGTCGTAGCAGTCACAGGTGACTGAGCGTCTACCGTAACATCCACCGTTCCGAAGCCCAAAGCGAAGAAGAGAGTTGTCATGGCAATCGATTGCCATTTGCCAACGAACGATGGTTTCGTAATGTAGTTCTGCAAAGCTGCCTCGAATCGCGATGCGAAGTGGGCGATCACGTACTTTTCTGGTTCCCAGTCTACTATAACCTTGATTCAAGATCTCCGAAAAAGTGACCTGTACTAACTGGAAAACCACCTGAAATGAGCGATGTTTCGGATCAAACCATGATTTTCGGGTGCGGCTACCTAGGTCGCCGGATAGCACGATTGGCAATCCAACATGGATATACGGTCTGGGCAACCACGCGTCAGAACAGAAAGCAGCGAGAACTTTCCATTGAAGGAATTCAGCCGATTGTGGCCGACTGGACAGATCGACGGACGCTAAGGGACCTGCCTGCCGTCCAACAGGTTGTAATTTGCGTTAGCTATGACCGACAAAGCTATCACAATCGCTACGAATCGCAGGTCGGTGGGCTACGGAACCTACTGCACGCCATTAGTCCAGAGGCAAAGGTATGCTACATCAGCACGACCGGCGTCTATCACCAACAAAGCGGTATCTGGGTGGATGAAACAAGTCCGACGTGGCCAATTCGTGATGGTGGGCGCGCACATCTGATGGCAGAATCTCTATTAAACCGAATGCGTCCGAAGTCAGCATGGACGATTCTGCGACTTTCCGGCATCTACGGGCCAGGCAGAATTCCGCGTGCCGCGGACGTGATCGCCGGAAGACCAATCGCCTCACCGCAGCACGGTTTCTTGAATTTGATCCACGTCGATGATGCTGCCGAGGCAGTCTGTTCGACTTTTCGAAGACACACAGCGCGTTTGTACGTGATCAGTGATGATCAACCCGTCGTACGCTCGCAGTTCTACGAGGAAATTGCGCGCCAAACTGGCTCGAAAAAACCGCAGTTTGTGACGGCTGACGCTCGTTCCCCGGTAATGAAGAGGTCAGAAAGTAACAAACGAGTTTGGAACCGCAAAATGAAGCGTGATTTGGTCTCCAAACTGCAGTTTCCAACCTATCGGCACGGATTAGCTGACATCCTGTCGATCAGTGACCGCTGATAGCACCAAGCACCCGTGAACGGGACAAAATGTCGCTAGATAGGTCTGGCAAGTTTGGGCTACAGGCTTGAACCCCTTCAGCGTACAATACGGTTTGATCCAATCCTATTTTTCAGCGAATAATATGCTTACGCGCAAACCAATTTTCCCGGGAATTATTGAACTCAACTTTCAAGCGGGGGAAGTTCTCGGGTGCAATGTCTACCTTGTCTACGATGATGATGAATGGATCTTGATCGACGTTGGCTACGAAGAAACTGTTGAGGACTTTATAGAAATCATACGCCAAGTCGATTTCCCGTTTTCACGCTGTAAAACTTTGGTTGCCACACACGCAGATGTGGACCATATCCAAGGGCTCGCCAAAGCCAAGCAGCTGCTGAAGACGTCGGTCACTGCTCATCCTAATGCGGTAGCCCCCCTTCAATCTGGCGATACGCTGATCACATTGGCGGAAATCGCGGCTCAGGATTTGAAGATGGTGATGCCTCCAGTTGAAATCGAGCACCAGGTCAATGATGGAGATATCATCGAGGTGGGCTCGCTCAAAGTTGAGGTTTGGCACACCCCAGGTCATACCAACAGCCAGCTGGCATTTCGGATCGGAGATGTCCTACTCAGTGGTGATAATATCTATCGCGACGGGTGCATTGGGGCTATCGATGCACACCATGGAAGTGATATCAAAGCGTTTGTCTCATCACTCGAGCGAATCCGAGACAGTGATGTCAAATGGTTGGCCCCAAGCCATGGTCCAATCTT
>JAKVBZ010000236.1 GCA_022448645.1 Pirellulaceae bacterium | reverse complement strand
CCGCAATGATCTTAATCCTCGACCTTTGAGTGATCTGATCCCATCCAATGGGATTTGTGGATGTTTTTCGGCCGACGAAAAGATGATACTGGCGGTTGCGTGGGAACCGTACCAAGAGATTTTTCAGGGAGTCATTGCCTGCATGCACAACGATTTTCGAGTTGGCGGTTTAAGACCTGGCGAAACAAAAATTATCCGCGGTAAGCTATATATCGTGCCTGCCAATGTCGATGCGTTGGTCAAGCGTTACCAAGCAGATTTTCCTGATGAGTAGTGGTTGTCGTCCGAGTGAGTTCTAGCGGTTCTTTCGATATTTGTTGCTGTGGGGCACATGGTCTACTACAGCAATCCCTGTCGAAGACGTTATCGCGTGCCTCCTCGACGGTTGACAAAGGTCGATTTTTGGGGCTGTTTTTAGCTGGAGGGTTTCATGGTTAGGTGGTGTGTTTCGGTGTCACTACAGTTGTCGTTGTTAGTTTTCGTCTGTGAACGCATGGAAGCCGATGGCATTGACCATGCATGGACACTTGGCGACCCTGTTCTGGCCTCTGGTCCGCTTGGTACATTTAGTGAGTTGGGGGTGAAGGATCCGTCCATTGTCTACTATGAAGGAATGTGGCACTTATTCTTTACCGCACGAGGTCGGGAGAATTCCACCACGGGTTACGTGTCCGCCAAAGATCTGGCGGAGCTGGCAACGGCACCGAGACACGAATTGGAGATGAGCAAAGGAAAAAGCCGCTACGGGTGTGCACCCCAAGTGCTGTACTTTCGGCCTCACCGTAAGTGGTACTTGATCTTTCAGAACCTCGATGCGAGATACCAACCTGCCTATTCGACGACGACGACGATCTCGGATCCGAAATCCTGGGCTAATCCGATCTCGCTGATTGAAAAGGATACGAAGGCGAAGTGGATCGATTTTTGGGTTATCTGCGATCGTACACGTGCCTATCTCTTCTACACACAAAGCCAACAAGTCGTCATGGTGAGGACGACTAGTCTTGAGGATTTTCCAGGCGGTTGGGGGGAGAGCAGGATTGCATTTCACGGGGTCACCGAAGCAACACATGTTTACAAGGTGGTAGGGCAGAACGAATTCCACATGGTTTACGAAAGGAACCGGGGAAAAATACGTTCGTATGGGCTTGCCAAGGCAGCGGATCTCGGCGGCCCCTGGGAGAAAGTCACCGACCAATTCGCAACCGGCGAAAGTCTTAGATATGTAGGGGATCACAAGCCTTGGACGGGGATGGTGTCTCACGGTGAGGCGCTGCGTACCGGCTACAATGAGCTAATGGAATACGACCCGTCACAATGCAGGTGGCTTATCCAGGGCGTGCTAAAGACAGACTTGAACCGTGAGTATTCTAAGTTGCCCTGGAAGCTTGGCATTATCAGCAGAGACGATTCGCGTGGTAAATAAGTTGGCCTCGTTAAGACATGTCCTTCGTCCTAGAACGGTGGAATACCGATGAACACCGGCAAAGCTTGATTTCAAGTCGACGTGGTGATAGTACTGTCAGGCGTTACAGGGGTATCCCAACGTGCCTTATTGGGTTATTTCAAGGCGATGGGGGGCACCAACCCCTCATCTTGGTGTCACAAGGCGGACAAGCTAAACTGCGATTAGGTGTTCGTGCCATGGAGCACGTATGTATTAGTCTCGTTCATTGAAATGGGCTCACCTATGGAATCTTCCCTCGGTAACCTCGATGTTCCGTCGTTTGAACTGACGTGTCCGTTTTGCCAGCAACGATTGAAGGTGCCGCCGAGTGCCGCTGGAGAGACGACCGCCTGTCCGAAGTGCAGCGGCAAGTTTCAAGTTCCACTGCCTACGGCAGCATAGGAAACGGCCGCGGCAGCCAATGTTCAATCTATTGTCGATCCAACAATTCAAAGTTTCGCCAGCAAAAAGATTGCGGCTGGGATTTGCGGTATCCTTTTGGGAGGGATGGGCGTACATAAGTTTATTTTGGGGATGAACGCTGCAGGCGCCATCATGCTCTCGGTGTGGTTGGTCGGCATCATCACCGGAATGTGCCTGTTCCTTCCACTATTAGCATCTTTAGCCATGAATGTGATCGGACTTGTGGAGGGGATTATCTATTTGACCAAATCCGACGAAGAATTCTACCAAACGTACGGCGTGCAGCGGAAAGAGTGGTTTTGAGAAGTGGTTGTACCTTTGTTGCAATGTTTTCGTGAGTCGGGATAGGGCGTTTTCATGAAAATTACTGGCATTGAATGCCTGCACGCACATGCGGGATTTCGTAATTTTGATTTTCTGAAGCTTACTACTGATGACGGGTTGGTCGGTTGGAGCGAGTACAACGAAACGTTTGGTGGGGCAGGCGTTACGGCACTCATTCAGAAGTTCGCATCGACGTTGGTCGGTAAAGACGCACGCGCGTATGAACGGCTGGTCACCACATTGTTTGCCATGCAACGCCAGTCGAGTGGTGGTGTCGTGCAACAGGCGATTGGTGCCATTGAAAACGCGCTACTTGACGTGAAAGCCAAGGCCCTCGGTATTCCTGTCTATGAGATGCTGGGTGGACCAGTACGAAACAAGATACGGATTTACTGGTCTCATTGTGGCACGTATCGGGTGGATTGGTCCCAAGAAATGGAGCTTCCGGCGATCAGGACACTGGATGACGTCGTCGATGCTGGCAAACAGGTGGTCGAGGCTGGTTACACTGCACTGAAAACAAACATTTTTATTTTGGACGAGAACCCACGATTATATTTTCCAGGGTTCGTTGACAGTCCAGGTTTTCCGGAACTGAATGCAGAACGAGATGTGATTCGGGCGATGTGCGACCAACTGGCCGCCTTTCGCGATGGGACAGGACCGAATATCGATATACTGGTAGATTTGAACTTCAATTTCAAAACCGAAGGATTCTTGAAGATGGCACGGGCGATGGAATCCTACGATCTATTCTGGGTCGAGATTGATTCGCTCAGTCCTCAAGCACTGGCATACATTCGAGGAGGTACGACCATCCCCATTGCGTCGGGTGAATCCTTGTTTGGCCGTCGTGAATACAAGCCATTTTTGAGCGCGGAGTCCATGGACGTAGCTATTATCGATACGCCGTGGAACGGTGTCGCTGAAGGGGTGAAAATTGCCGCCATGGCTGATTCGTACGAAGTCAACGTGGCTCCACACAATTTTTACGGCCATTTAGCGACCATGATGAATGCACATTTCTGTGCCGTGGTTCCCAATGTGCGCATCATGGAGATGGATCTGGATACAGTACCGTGGCAAGACGACCTGTTTACGGTTGCTCCTCAAATCGAGGATGGCCATTTGGTTCTGCCTACGGCACCAGGTTGGGGTACAGAGGTGAATGAGGAAGCAGTACGCGAACACCCGCCACAATGAGACTGTACAGCGAAGAGACTGTTCAGCGAAGAGACTGTTCAGCGAAGAGACTGTTCAGCGAAGCTATTCGGCGGGAGGCGTTTCGGCGGGTGGCGTTTCGACTCGAACCGAAACCGACGTGCTTTCGACGGTTAAAGCT
>JAKVBZ010000235.1 GCA_022448645.1 Pirellulaceae bacterium | reverse complement strand
TGTTCTGGATTTGTTCTCTCAAACGGCAGGCATGCCACTCGATCGAATGCCGCATACTCGGATAACTCCAATTCACCGTTTCAAACCCGAAACGTTCCAAATGTCGTTGGATTGGCCACATGACAAAGGGATTGGATGCCAAACCGTGTAACAGTATTACCGCTTCACAAGTTGCACCGTATTTTTGTGCCTGCTGATCCTCCATCCCCACTCTGCTCCTTATTCCAACTTTTCCGAACTGGCCGTTACAGTATTTGTTGACCTCTCTAGAACCTTACCCGGAGTCAGCAGACGTTGGCATCGAAAAAACAACGTAAAAAGGTGCGACTTTGGGAAAGGTTCAAGACCTATTAGAAAGTACCCGAAATAAACGTTCGAACGGCCCACCTCCAGCGCTCGTTAGCAAGCAGGTTGTTGTTTCCAATGCACTCGTTGCCGAGCTTGGATAACGATCTATAGTACCTCGATATCGAAACGCCAATGCTGCCGGTGCCTTTGGAGGATCTTTGCTACCATCGACTTTCCGTACGGATTCTTTATTGGTAACCAGACAACGTTGGGAGAAAGGGGCTTATTACCCACGACTAGCCTCTGTCCGCTTTTTTCTGCAAACTGGTTCCTGAACCAACGGCACACAACGCTCATGCCATCCGCAAAATTTAAACAATCGTTGACACTTCCGGTCACCCCCGAAGAAGCTTTTGCCTGGCATGAACGGCCCGGGGCACTGGACCGCCTGATTCCGCCTTGGGAGAAAGTCGCGATCGAAAGCCGCGGTCAAGGGATTCGCAACGGGAGCCAGGTGATCCTTAAAAACTCACTCGGGCCTTTCGGTCTGCGCTGGTTAGCCGAGCACCGCAACTATCGTTATGGACACCATTTCAGCGATGTTCAACTTGCAGGCCCCTTCTCCAAGTGGGAACACTGGCATCGGTTTCAGCCACATCCAGACGGCTGTGTACTGGTCGATGAAATTGAATATCAGATACCAGGGGGAGCGGTCAGCCGTCGGTTGCTAAAACCATTTGTGGAGCGAAAAATTGCACGGATGTTCGACTTCCGGCATCAAACCACCCTGGCCGACATCCGCACACATGCCGCTCACCAGGAAAAGGGCCAACTGCAGATTGCCATTAGTGGTTCGCATGGTTTGGTTGGCAGCGAACTTCTTCCCTTACTCACGACCGGTGGTCACTCAGCGATTCGCCTCGTCCGAAACACCGGCACCTCACAGGACCTGCTGTGGGACCCACACACCACGGAATTTGAAACAGCAGGTCTCGAGGGGTTCGATGCAGTCGTTCATCTCGCCGGTGAAAATATTGCCGCGGGCCGCTGGAACCGGTCTCGTAAAGACCATATTCTCACCAGTCGAGTGGAGGGAACCCGTACCATCAGTACTATCCTGTCCCAACTCAAGCAGCCTCCCAAAGTGCTGGTCACCGCATCGGCTGTTGGTTTTTATGGCAGCCGTGGTGACACGATACTGGACGAGACGAGCTCGCCTGGTGATGGATTTTTAGCCAATGTCGCAAAGCAGTGGGAAGAGGCAACTCGTCCGGCCCGCGAAGCGGGAATTCGTACCGTCCATTTGCGTTTTGGAATGATTCTCAGTCCCAAGGGTGGAGCCCTGGTCAAAATACTTCCGCCCTTCCAGTGGGCCGCCGGTGGAATCGTTGGAACTGGTCGGCAATATTGGAGCTGGGTAGCTTTAGACGATGCCGCCGGTATGATCCTCCATGCAATCATGAACGATTCGCTCCACGGACCGGTCAACGCAGTCTCGCCACAGCCGGTAACGAATCTCGAGTTCACACAAACGCTTGGCCATGTACTAAAACGACCAACCCTGCTCCCGATGCCATCGGCTCTAGCAAGACTGGTGGTAGGGGAAATGGCGGATGAACTTCTGTTGGCAAGCGCGCGGGCGACTCCTGCAAAATTGTTAAATGCTGGATACCATTTTCGCCATCCACAGCTCCAAGAAGCGCTGCGGGGAATGTTAGGTCGTTGATTAGAACCGTACGCGACCTGGCGTACGACTAATTTCCACTGGAAATCTTCACCACCCCGCTCCTGCTGGGATTGTTCTGTGATTCGCCACGCTTCGACCTCATCCTTCCGCCCACGAAACCGGTGGCTGGGCGCCACGGATATTGACCGTTACGGAGGAAGGTTCTTTAAGGGTTCCACCGTTGGCTCACGGTTCCACGAATTTGAAAACGTGCGTCACAAGCCATCTGAAGAGGTTTGATAGTCGGCAACCGGTTCTTTGAGCCACTTTCCACGGGCCATGTTTTCCGAGGGACTCTCGATCTCCTCGGGTTGGAACCTGCGAGATTCTGTTCCTATTTGTCCCCAAGTGAGCAGCTTGAACCGGTACCTCAGGGAAAAACCAGAAGTCGCAAACCATTTCTATATAACCATTTATATCAATTTTACCAAAAATGACCGTTTTGAACGAATTTTGCATTGCCCACGCGCCGATACATGCGTAGACTTAAGTGGACGTTTTGAACGAATTTTAAAGATCGATTTTCACCCGGTCGGTTCATTTCTTCTGGCTTCACAACAAGGATAGCTACCATGGTTCTCACAAGTCCCGGTGCACCCTGTGATTCTGTACCCCCCACAGACACCCAACCCGTATCGACCCAACTGACTTGCGAAGCCGAAAAAGTTCTCTCCAAAGAAATTGGCTTCATCGACCACCCTTCCTTCCGCAAACAACCTCTCGGCGAAGAGGACGAATCTGACGTACTTCCAGCCATCGAAGGTGGTCAGGACGATCACCTCTGGAAAGAGACCAATTTTGCCCTGCCAGCCCATCTGCGACGGATGTGTAACCGGCCGATTCTCACCGCAACCCAGGAGCGGGATTTATTCAGACGGATGAACTATCTGAAATATCAGGCGAATGTCCTCCGCACTCAGCTTTCAGCCCAGTTTCCTCGCCAGGAGCAACTGACGGCCATTGAGGATGTTCTTCAACGAGCCGAGCGTATTAGAAACCACATTATCCTGTCGAATATAAGGTTGGTGATCTCTATCGCGAAAACCTTTGCTGGCAAGGAGACCACTTTTGACATGACGTTGAGCACAGGAATTTGCTCCCTGATGAATGTTGTCGAGAAATTTAATTTCGACCGTGGTTTTCGCTTCAGCACCTATGCAACGCGTGCAATCCGACGGGACCTTTATCGACTGGTGATGAAAAATCACTCCCAACTACAACGTTTTTGCACAGGCTCTGATGAACTGGTAGAAGATTGCATGGAAAAAGACACATCTCGCTTACCTGCAATGCACCATCGGACGGTTTATGCAACGTTGCAGAATATGCTTGATTGCCTCGAACCCCGGGAGCGTCGCATTCTTCAATTACGGTTCGGCTTCGATAATGACGACGGACGCAAAGTGACGTATAGCACCATAGCACGTGAATTTGGCATATCGAAGGAACGTGTTCGGCAGATTGCCAATCGAGCTCTCAGCCGCCTTCAAGAAATGGCACCTGATTTTTCCCTCGATTCCTTCCT
>JAKVBZ010000234.1 GCA_022448645.1 Pirellulaceae bacterium | reverse complement strand
TAGCCAGGATCCGTACGACTGGACGAGACTCGGAGCTAGTTGGCCGATCATCATGGGGTTAGCGATGAGGATCAAAAAGAACCTTCGGTTTAGCACGATGTGGGTTCTCATGAGCACGGATACTAGGACTCCTAATGCAACGAGAGAAAGGATGCGATGGTACCGATGACCGTTGCCGGAGAAACAAAAGAAAATGCACATTGCAACGTAAAGAGACACACCGACAATTCCGTCTTCAATCGCGATGATGCCTAGCATGTTATGCGGTAAGTTGCGTCGATGCTTGATCAAGTAGTTGTATCCTAGGCCCAGTGGTGTTAAGGAGTTGAGTTCTCGATTTCCAAACCAAGCGCCGCGCCGCGCATCCAAGAGGTGATCCACGGCGTCTAGATCACCCGAGATCAGGCCGGTCATGTTGTCGAGCCTGGCGACAGCATCTCGCCCCAAATTGTCTTTGCCAACGGCAGCAATCGTCGCGATGAATGCGATTGAAAGTAGGCATGCCACTATCAATAGCCTCGTCAAGACCTTGCTGATGATGCTCTCACCAAGGACGTAGACGACAGCGATCGTCGCGAGCACGAAAGCGGCAACACCGGAACGAGAAAACGTCAACAGAGCCCCAATTCCCATGATGAGACAAAGGAAAATGAGCGAGTGTTGGTCGGCTTTCTTGGTCCGCCGGCAACAACAGCCGATACAGCAGAATAGCAGGGCAGAGGCAATCATCGCCGCACAGTCATTGGAATTTGCATAGAGCGACGCACCACGGATTACCCGATGTAGCTGATCTAACCGTGCCGAACTGATGGAAACTTCGTTGTACGGAACAATGAGTTCGAACACGAGGAATCCGGTATGGATGGCTCCGCAGATTGCCATTCTAAACACTAAGTGTTGGCGTGCTCTCGGAATCGAGAGGCATGTAAACAGTGCAATCGCGCAAAGACCCTGGTTTACGAAATGTTCGATGGCAAACACATTATCGACTCGTAATCCATTAATCGACTGATAGCCTAGGAAACCGAGGAGCGAAATTAGATACGGATAAACAGTTCGACTTGGCTGGCGTCCGGCGACAACAAGAGCACCCACGCACATTCCAACAATCAGATAGCTCCAGCGAAATTTTTCACTTCCTAGCACGTCACCCAAAGCATCAATATTGTTGAGGAACAATGCCACACTCAACACGAGCAGCGAGTCACCTAGTGGTTGGCGTCGATTTTTTAGCCCCCATAGTTGGCTTGGAAGTAGCAAACCTATGGCAAAAACGGCAGCCAGCCCTTTCGCGCCCAGGAAAATTGATGCCGCAAACGTCCCCACCGCAAAGAGACACAGATAGAACGGGCTAGGTAGCGGCCAGCCACCCGGGTCAACATTTGGTTCCACGCCTCGACGCCCATCGCCAGTTAGCGACCCGAGACCGACCGGTTGTGAACGAGTCAACCGAGCTGATGTCATGTTGGGACTCGTGGTACTGGAAGGATAGAGAACAATGCGTCCAAGTTGGGATCGTCCAGGATTTCGCGCCAGATACACCTCTCTTTCGAGATGTCATATAGGGCGATGTGAGTTGGCATCGAGTCGATGAAGGCAGACTTAGTGAACTTATGTTTGACCCACCTAAGATTGCGACGCAGGCTTGTTTCGCGCAGTGCAGACGCGCCAACAATAATGAGGTCGTCGTCGACAATGAACAACCCTCTGGTCCAACCCAAAGGTTTTCCCGTTGCATTAAGTTGATTTAGGTCAAGTACCCGTTCGACCTTGGCTGTATTCATATTTGCAATCACGATGTGTCCATCGACGGTCGAGAAAAACGCACGATGTTGATGCAATATTCCGTCGTGTGGACGTTCGATACCGATTTCGATTCTTCGATCGGGCCGGTTCAGGCACACGGCATCTTTTTGTTCGAAACGTGTAACCCAGATCTCATCCTTGTAGGCAAACGTGTAATTCGGATGTGAATCGTGCGGTTTTGTCGTGACCACTCTTCGATAATCGATGTCTTTACTGAAGCGGCTCCACGTGTTTCTTCCCAGTACATCCCACTCGCGTAGGACTTTCCCAGACATGGTAATTTCCACAACCATGTCTAGTCCGGTCACCGCAACCAGGAGGTTGCCAGTTTCAGTTGGCGTCACATGGTGCAAGTCATTAAAGAAGGGCAACGAAACGCAATTCGACCTCGTAAGTGTCGGATACTCGTAGATCAGTATCTCCGTCTGAGTGCAAAGATGTAGCGTATTATCACGAAATGCACCAGATTTGAATACGGTTGAGGTTTCATCGGTTGGTCGGCAGTCGTCCGCAGTTTCGTGCTCGATTAACACTTCGGATGACATTGTCTTTGGGTTTAGACGAAGGACGACGGCTTGACCGTATCGATTCCATTCGCGCTTACCAATCCATTCTGCTTGTCGTTGTCTGCCACCGACGATTAACAGGTCATGATCGATCGTGGGACCAGTCGTCAAACTCGGGACTCCTCTGTTTCAAGAATAGAGTTCCTCATTTGAACGGTAGTTGTTCGTAAGCCTTCGGTGACGACGCCAACGTTTTGGAGAAAGAGATGGCGATATTCGGTAAGTACACGAATCGTTGGTACAGTGGAAACAAACAAGAAGACCATTGTGCAGATGGCGGTCACGGCCAAACATAGAATTGGGCCGTTGGCATTAAAAAAATTAACGAACATGGTGCGCACCGCAGCACCACTGCCGATGATGGCAACGCCCATACACAGTGGCGGGACATGGATTCTCCAAACTTCGTACCACGTTCCCATGAGGGAATATCGACAAGCTGCCAGAATACCCAAGTAGACGAGTGTGTACGAAATCAGAACGGCGGTCGCAACGCCGCTGACACCAAGCCACATGGCACCGATCAAGGAGCTTAATGACAGTGACAAGAAGAAACAGGTGTGTGCGCATACTTGCAAACGGACATGATTAGTAGCCTTGAGGACGGCATCCCCGAGGGAATAGACACTGAAGACGGAGACAGGAGCTAAGATTTGAAGCAACGGCGCGGATTCTTTCCACGCTGGACCAAACAGCATCTCGATAAGCTCGGGCGCGATCAGAAACAGCACGCAGCCGTACGAAGTCATCAGGCACAACATGAACATTGTCGCGCGGTAGTATGTTTTCCGAATTGTGGCGACGTCTTCCACTCGTGCCAGTAGTGGAAATAGCACGGAGTGGACGGATGACACGATGAGTTGAAATGGTAATTTGATTAGTTGCATTGACCTTGAATAAATCCCGAGCGAGTAGTTGCCTAGGAAGAAACCAGTC
>JAKVBZ010000233.1 GCA_022448645.1 Pirellulaceae bacterium | reverse complement strand
ACTGGACGCAACCACAATCGTGTAGTCCAGAGCTCCGTGTTCACGAAGAACTTCGACAACTCCGGCGATCGATGCCGCACGCTGACCGCACGCCACATAGACGCATTTAACCCCGGTACCCTTTTGGTTCAGAATGGTATCGATAGCAACAGCCGTCTTGCCGGTTTTGCGGTCCCCGATGATCAGTTCGCGCTGTCCCCGTCCAATTGGCGTCATAGAATCGACGGCTTTGATCCCGGTTTGCAGCGGGACCTTCACAGGCTGTCTTCCTGCGACACCAACGGCCTCGTGTTCCACGGGTCGAGTCTCCGTGGTCATAATCGGGCCCTTGCCGTCCATGGGATTCCCCAGTGGATCAACAACCCGGCCAAGCATGGCGTCACCGACGGGCACTGACAACAGCGCACCGGTGGACTTCACTTCGTCGCCTTCGGTGATTTGGAGGTAGTCCCCCAGAATCACCACGCCAACGCTGTTCTCTTCCAGATTGAAGGTCAGGCCACGAATTCCGCCGGGAAATTCGAGCATTTCACCGGCCATTGCGGTAGACAGGCCCGTACACCGAGCGATGCCGTCCCCAACTTCAATCACCCGACCTACCTCCGCAGTCTGAATCTGACCGCGAAAGTCTTCAATCTCCTTCTGGATGACTGAAGCGATCTCGTCCGCTTTGAATTTCATTGAGTGTTCTCTCCGTCAAACGACCCGACAGTGTCTTGATGCGGGTTCGCAGAGATGAATCGTAAACAGTGTCGCCGACCTGAATAATCAGACCGCCGATCAGAGTTTCTTCGACCGACTCAGTGAGAATCGGATCGAATCCAAGTTTGTTTTTCAGTTGTTCGGTTATCTGACGGCGTGAAGCCTCTGACAGCGGTTTTGCGCTGCGAATATTCACTCGCTGCTGCCCCGCCTGTTCCTCCTGAATCTCAGCAACCGCTTCGCGAATTTGTTCAATCAGACCGATCCGGCCATGCCGGATGAGCACCTTCACGAAATTTGCAAAAAATTCAGAACACCTCGGAGCCAGCACACGATCAATCAGGCCAAGCTTTTCGTCGCGACTGATCTGGTCTGAAACCAGAAGCTGTCGGAATTCCGTATTCTGAGCGAGCACCTCGTCCACAAAGGAGTTCAATTCTTCTTGGGCATCGGTGACGCCGTCTTCCTTTGCCGCGTTCAGACAGGACCGGGCATAAAGACTCGCAACAGCCTGCGCACCTGGATCTTCCAGTACGTGGTCGGGTCGAGTTTTTAGCTGCTCGGACATAGTTACCCCTGAACCCACATTCCGCCAGACCGCCAATACGCGGTCATCTTCATCCGGAGATTCCCGACAAAGCTTCCTGAATCAGTCGTTCCTGATCACCGTCGTTCAGAGCCCGACCCAGAACATGCTCTGTGGCCAGAGCGACCTGACCATTGACAGTGCTAAAGACTTCTGCCAACGCTGCGTCTTTGGCTCGGCCGATGTCTTCTTTCGCTCGTTCCCGCATCGACTCAACGTCAGCCTGAGCCTTGGCGACAATATCCTGGCTGGTTCGTTCTGCGTCGCGTTTGGCTTCAGCAAGCATTTCAGCAACCGTCTGCTCGGCTCCACGAAGCTTTTCCTCATAGTCAGCAAGTGCGGCCTGCGACTTACGTCGGTCTTCTTCGGCCTCCGCAATCGCGGCTCTGATACCGGACTCCCGCTTATCCAGTCCTTGAATCATTGGGCCCCATGCTGTTTTCTTCAAAACAAACAGGAAGATCAAAAAGACAATCAATGACCAAAGCGCGAGATCCGCTTTAAAACTGATGGGAACACCTGTTTCACCGTGCCCAGCGTCACCGTGCCCAGCGTCACCGTGCCCAGCGTCACCGTGCCCAGCGTCACCGTGCCCAGCGTCCTGCCTTTCAGCGGCAACAGTGTCGTCGGCGACAAGCCGGGACCAACTTGCTGCTGAGCACGCAACCACACTTGCCAGGACGATGGCCCCGTACACTCCAAAACCAAACTGTCGCAACATCATGAAACCACGCCAGCCAAAAACGGGATAAACAGACGGGCGTTCGACTGCGATGCAGCCGTACGCGCGGCGGAAACATGGGCCATCAGAGCATGCAGACAATCAAAGCGAAGAATGTTGCACCTTCAATCAAAGCTGCAGCGACAATCATGGCCCCTCGAATGTCACCGATTGCTTCCGGCTGGCGAGCCATGCTTTCAACGGCCGCGGCTCCAATTTTTCCAATGCCCAGACCGGCACCGATCAACACGATACCCGCACCAATGGCGGCAGGGATCAAAGGAGCAGCGGCCGCTGCTTCCTCTTGTGCCACGGCCGACATGCTTAGTGCCACGAACGCGGCGATCCCCACACATAGGTAATTCACAAATTGACTCACGGGAAACTCCTCTTTCGAACATTGTTTCTACAGGAAAATCTTTAATTCCAATGACCAGACCAAACAGTCAGCCAATTCACAACCGCCTTCATCGGCTGACGCAAATGAAGGGTCTAATGCTCGTGCACGGCACCAGCAAGAAAGATTGTTGCCAGAAACACAAACACATATGCCTGCAGGAAAGCGACAAACAGTTCCAGCAGACCAATTAACACCTGGCCAAACACACTGCCAAGAGTGACCGCTCCCCACAGGAAGCTGTTGCTGGTGGCTACCGCCGCAATGAACCCAAGTATCACTGCGACCACGGTGTGGCCGCCCATAATGTTTGCAAACAGACGAACTGCCAACACGGCGTGCTTGACAAAAAAGCCGAAGACTTCAATCAAGAAGATAAAATACGAAAGAAACATGCCAACCGGTCCGGAAATGCCTGTATCCGGTTTCATGTTGTTAAGGAAACCAACGGGGCCCATGGCCTTGAACCCATACATGACCGTTGCAACGAAAGCACAAAATGCCAAGACGCCGGTGACGTTGATGTTCCCGGTCGCGGACCCCATCCATGGAACAGCACCCAGCAGATTGCAGAACAATATGTAGAAAAAACAGCTCCAGATGAATGGCAGATATTGATCAGCCGGATGACTGTTCGGGGCGGGAACCCCGTGTCCGTGACTGCCTGCACCATGAAAATCGTATTCGTCGCCGTGGTCATGACCATGGTCGCCAATGGTTGGCCGAACCACTTCATCGCGGAGATACAGCGCAATGGCTTCCCAAAAATTCCAAAACCGCCCCCTGGCTGGTTCGCCATTTTGTATCCGACGTGCCAGACCACGAAAAATAAAAAACACAACCACTGCCGCAACAACCTGCAGTACCATGAACTTGGTCAATTGCCAGCCAAAAATCTCCGGCAGCTGAAAATCCAGTGTTCCGTGACCATGGGCGTCTGCCATCCCGCGCGGAAAGTCGAAACCCGTCGCATCGCGAACGTGGTGAAAATTGTCGACTTCGTGTTCGGCGCTCATTGAAACGCGATTCGCTTCCTGACGACAACCTATCCTGAACCGTGCCTCGCTCCACCATCCGAAACAGACGCCGACGACTGAGTATGGCTTCGCTGTCGAAACAGCACCCAGACCTCTGTGACCAGTGCCAGCAA
>JAKVBZ010000232.1 GCA_022448645.1 Pirellulaceae bacterium | reverse complement strand
CGTGGCGCGTGCAAAATCTCGATTCCGCCGTTTATTGGATTGAAGGCGGCCTCAGTCGACGCGGTCAGCTACGGGTAACGCTTTCTGCATCGCCCATCGATGTCGGCCCAGAACTGCGCGAGCACCTGTTTGACAAGACCCGGTCGGTCGTCATGACGAGCGCTACCTTATCCGTAGGTCGAGACCCTTCTTTTGATTTCTTCAAAACACGCATTGGCTTAACACAATGTAAAGCGATTCGACTCGGAAGCCCGTTTAACTACCAAGAGCAAGTGAAACTTATCACGGTGCGTGGGATGCCGGATCCAAATCAACAGAAAGACCAGTACGAGCGCCGCTGTGCCGAAATGGTGCGGCGTTATGTCGCACGCACTCATGGTCGCGCCTTCGTCTTGTTTACGAGTTACCGCATGATGCGGCAAGTTGCCATGGATCTGACCACTTGGTTCACACGAAACAACGTACGGTTGTTTTCACAGAGTGATGGAACTCCGCGGCATCAAATGATCGAACAGTTCAAAGAGAATGCACGATCCGTCCTGTTTGGAACCGACAGTTTTTGGCAAGGTGTCGACGTACCTGGAGACGCCTTAAAAAACGTCATCATCACCAAACTACCCTTTCGGGTTCCAGATCACCCCTTACTAGAAGCACGTATCGAGGCCATCAAAGCAGCCGGTGGCAATCCGTTCTACGACTATCAACTACCGGACGCAATCATCAAGCTGCGGCAAGGATTTGGACGCCTCATCCGTTCACAGACCGACAGCGGCATCGTTGTCATCCTCGACCCGCGAATCTATACGAAGCCGTACGGCCGAGTTTTTATCGAATCGTTGCCCGCTTGTGAAATTGTCGAAGAATTTGCCGACGACACCAGCACTGCTTGATCAAGATCCCTCCGAGGAGATTTGCAGACAGCACTCAAGGCTGGTCAGCAGGAATTTTCTTATTTCTCAGGATTCCTCATGTCGGTTCCTGAAAAACGTGCTCTCTGCCTTGCTGACCATCCGCCCCTTATCCTGGCCACCGTCTGGGGTCCCACACAACCTGACCGACCAGGTACAGCCCGATCCACCAATCAATCGCTTTGCAGGAGATCCACTGCCCCGATTGAGATCCGCGGCGCCGCTTTGCATAATGAATGGGACCTGCCACTCCTCTATTCCTGCACTGCTCTATTCCAGCGAAGGACGATGCTATGACCACTTCTCTCTCTCGCCGTCACTTTCTTCAAGTTTCCTCTGCCGCTGCGGCCGGTGCAACTTTCTTTGATATTCCTTCCATTGTCAAAGCTGCTGACGATCCGTTTGGTGGATATCCGATCGGGGTACAAACATATTCCTTAAGGAATTTCAACACCTTGGAAACCATTCGTCACCTGCAAGGAATGGGTTTGCACTATTGCGAGATGTACGACAAGCACCTCAACCTCAATGCGACACCAGCACAAATCGATGAAACGAAGAAACTGTTGGCTGCAGCGGACATCACATTAAATGCTCACGGCGTCAGTGGCTTCTCGAAAAATCACGACGCAAACCGCAAGGTTTTCGAATTTGCGAAACGCGCAGGGATCAAAAACATCACGGCTTATCCGGAACCCGATTCCTTTGAGAGCTTGGATAAACTCGTAGCAGAATTCGATATTCGTATCGCCATTCACAACCATGGACCAACCGACAAGTTCTACGACAAAATCAAAGATGTCGCCGACGCCATCAAGGATCACCATCCCCTCATCGGTGCTTGCGTCGACACGGGGCATTTTATCCGTAGCGCCGAAGATCCGGTCCAAGCCGTTCTGGAATTGAGTGATCGGGTTTTCGCTCTCCATCTCAAAGACGATACGCATAAGGGAGACCCCGGATCCCACAACGTGGTCTTAGGCGAAGCAAATCTCGACGTCGTTGGCATTTTCAAAGCCCTTAAGACGATCGACTTTCCTGCGGATGGTTCTGTTTCTCTCGAATATGAAGCGAATCCAGATAACCCGATTGACGCCATGAAACAATGTCTCGTTGTTGCTCAGCAGGCCATTGCCAAAGCCGCTGGGTAAAAAACGTTCTGAGCAGCCCAGTAACTACTACCCAGCTTTCCAGATCGCTACTTCGAACGAGTTGACCCCCCCGAACCACAGGTTTAAAGTGGAGTGTCTACTTCGCTCGTTTCTCGTCGTCATTTCAATGCAACGGCAGACGTTCGTTTGTCGCTGTGACTCATCATGCTATCCAAACGCGTTATTCCCTGTCTTGATGTCGATCAAGGTCGCGTCGTGAAAGGAACCAACTTTGTCAACCTACGTGATGCCGGGGCACCAGTAGAAGTCGCGGCTCGGTATGAAGTTGAAGGTGCAGACGAACTCGTTTTCTTAGATATCACCGCCAGCCATGAAAATCGAGATATCATGATTGACGTTGTGCAACGGACCGCAGAGCAGGTGTTCATGCCTTTGACAGTCGGTGGTGGAATTCGCACAATGGATGACATTCGAAGCTTGCTGAATGCTGGCAGCGACAAGGTGTCCATCAACTCGGCTGCTTGCAAAGATCCCGAATTTATTCGCCAAGCCGCGGAACGCTTTGGGAGCCAGTGCATTGTTGTGAACATCGATCCGAAACGTATCGACCGCCACGGCACTGAGATTTGGGAAGTCCATATCAACGGGGGACGAACTCCAACGGGGCTTGAAGCGGTGGCTTGGGCGCAACAAGTGGAACAGTTGGGAGCAGGAGAAATTGTGCTGACAAGTATGGACTACGATGGCACAAAAGATGGTTACGACCTGGAAATCACTGCGGCCGTCAGCGCGGCCGTTTCTATTCCCGTGGTCGCCAGCGGTGGTGCCGGTTGTCCCCAACATATGGCTGAGGCCATTACTCTGGGCAAAGCCGATGCGGTGCTGGCAGCTAGTATTTTTCATTTTGGTGAGTTTTCGATTCGCGAAACTAAACAATTCATGGCGGATCACGGGGTTCCTGTGCGGTTATAATTGAGGGAATCATAAGAATGATTCACAAACTTTCTCCAGTCATCCTCGGGTCTATTCGGAGAGCGATTTAATGGCCACCGTCGAAGCAGAACAAGCAACAGTGCAAGAGTCGAATGGGGCGCCCGTGGAGCCCTCGGAACAGCTTTTGATCGACAAATTTGCAGCTCGCCTACTGCAGAAAAGGGGAGAGCTCGAAGTTGACAAATTATTTCGGGCACTCGTTAAATTGGAGGGCAGTGACTTACACCTCAAAGTTGACCGACCACCACTGGTACGCGTCGATGGGGAATTGCGGCCCTTGAATCGTGGACCGATCAATGCAGAAGAAATGGTGAAACTACTTGTTCCCATGATGAACGCACGGTCGCGAAATATTTTTGAAAAAGACGGGGGTGCGGACTTTGCCTACACATGTGATGTTGACGGAACCGAGTGGCGGTTCCGCATCAACATGCTTACGCAGCTGGGCAAGATCGGATTAGTCGCACGTCGCATTAACAACTGGATCCCTGATTTTGAGGGACTCTTCTTACCCGCATCGGTTGAGCGACTCTGTAATTATGACCAAGGAA
>JAKVBZ010000231.1 GCA_022448645.1 Pirellulaceae bacterium | reverse complement strand
GTTGTTCCAACCGCAACAACACTTGTTCGCTATCCGGATCCGCACGATCCGGGTCACTTTCCGAAACGACAAAACGCGAGACATAAGAAGTATGCGGATCAGCTAAAGAGTTGTAGCTTACGAACAATTGTCCGTTCTTTTCATAGTCAGGATGAAAGGCAAGGCCCAAGAGACCGTATTCATCGCAGGTGGGGTTTTCATTCCACTGGACGACCTTGGAGCGGAGATCCAGAAACATCGTTGCCTGAGTCACGTCTTTGCGATTGGCAAAGCTTTGGATCGCACCATTTTGAGCCGCCGCGAACAGCCGACCGCTATCATCACCAGCATGCGTTAGCTCAACGATTCGCAATGAGCGCAATCGTCCACGATCGTCTTCGGGACTCCAGTCCTCCCACACAAGATCCGGAAAGGCCAATTCAAGTCCTACCGGTAAATCGCCATCGCTAGAATCGGGTGCGCTTCCATCTGCGGCGATTCCACGCACCTTGATATTCCGGAAAGCAACTCGGTCACCATGATCTTGCAGACAAATATGTCCCTTCTTGGCTTTGCCGAATTTTGGATATTTGGCAAATTTGCTTTTCGCTACCCGTTCGTTCCAATCTTCACTACCCTTTTCGAAATAGAAATAATGGACTCCGTTGACAATGACTTCACCTTGGTCTGCAACCCGCAGATAAACTTGATTCCATTGCCCTGCAGGGCGCGTCGCGTCAGTATCATCGGGAGCCTCACGACCGACAGCTCGCGCAAAACTGATTGCCCAATCTGGTAGGCTCGCTTTATAGAGTTGGTAAAGCCAACCCGCCTTCTGTTGATCACCACCTAACTCATTGTCCAAAACCTGTATCTCTGGTCCCGTGTGCCACGCCCGTTTTCCTTCCTCAGTCACGTGAAACATAATGCCACTGTTGCCGCCGACTTCGACCTTATACTCCAGTGTTAACTCAAAATTGCCAAATTGTTCCACTGTGATAATATCACCGGCTTTCGAAGCGACTCGAACCAAGGCACCGTCCTCGACCTTCCATCCTTCAGAAATCTTGTCCTGTCTATAGTTGCGCCAGCCCTGAGACGTCTTCCCGTCAAATAACAAACGCCACCCACTACGCTGTTCTGCGACGGACAATTGATTTGGTTGGTCTTCGCCATAAGCACAACTAACTAATAGTGCTGACATTGACAAGCAACATGCTAACCCCGTGTGCCAGCGCGCCAAGGCAAAAACGTGCATTGAAAAATCCTTTCGTGAAACTTAAAAATTTTTATAGTGTGACGTGATCCTGCGCTGACAACAAAGCATCTAACGAATTTCCAAGTCAGGAGACTGAATGCCCGCAACGCGAGGTGAGTTTTAGTAAACTACCGTAACCAACGCATAAAACCCTTTTTTGAAACCTAGACCACTCCACATCGGTCGTCAACCATTGAGCGTCCAGCAGGTCACCTAGAATTGGCCGGGTGGGTACGAAGTGTCACGTCTGGGGCATATCGTGGTTTGACACAAGTCAACGGCCCAACGACAATTGGAGAAGGCGGATCGCCTGCAGGAGGCCTGCCGGTGATCCTCTATTGCCGAAAAAGACAGTTGGGCAGTCAAAATCCTCAACTCTTTTCGACCTACATCAGAATTGGTGGATACGTGATGCAACGGATGACCTCAAACTGGACTGACTCCCTGGCCTTCCGACTTTTTGCATTGGCCAACCTATTGTTCATGCATGCATCCATAGCGTCTGCCGCCCCCAACATTACCCGTTTAACACCTTTAGCGGTCGCCCCTGGACAAGTTGTCGAGCTGACCTGCCACGGAACAGAGTTGGCCGACATTACCAATGTGTGGACCAACTTTCCTGCTCGCACCGAACTGTTGCCACCAGCTGAAGGCGTGGATGCCAACACGCAGGTTTCTATTCGCCTGACAGTTCCTAACGACAGTCCAACCAGACTGGCAGGAATTCGTTTAGCGAATCATAAGGGAGTTTCCCCTCTTCGCTTGATGTTGATTGATGACCTACGAACAGATCGTGACCAAGGAAATAACCATCAAATCACGGAACCGCAACCAGTTTCCACACCTGTGGCCATCGACGGCCAATGTGAGCCACTCCAAAGAGATTGTTACGTCATCACTGGTGTAGCGGGAATGGGACTATCCGTAGACGTTTTGGCTCAGAGAATCGGTTCACAACTCGATTCTGTCATTCGCTTACTATCTCAAGATGGAAAGGAATTGGCGCATAACGACGATTCTCCCGGCTGTGGAGCCGACAGTCGCTTGCGTTACGAGTTCGCCGCAGATGGACAGTACATCCTGGAAATCCGGGACGTGCGACACCAAGGTGGTGAACAACATTACTATCGATTACGACTAGGAGACTTCCCATTGGCGACGGTTGCCTATCCGATGGGTGGCCGACGAGGCGAGATTACATCATTTCAAATCGCCGGCCCTGCCGTCGACAGAGTGCCCACACAACACTGGCTGATGTCCGACGTTTTACACCAGCCCCTACCCATCGCGCTGCGGTACACTGACGGGCAAGGATCTGGATTTGTAGCCATCCGATCAGGTGACCAACCAGAGTATCTCGAAGCCGACGATAACAATACCATCGATACGGCAAATGCGGTTACCATTCCGGTTTGTCTGAACGGAAAATTCGAAGCAACTGCCGACAAGGATTACTTCCGTTTCTCTGGACAAAAAGGCGAGCGATGGATGATTCGTGCACATACACGGTCACTCGGTTCGCCAACTGACATTTATATGGAACTACTTAAAGTCGATGGCAGTCGGTTAGCCAGCGTTGACGATGTGGGCAAAGACGAAGGATTCTTAGACTACACATTCCCCGAGAATGCGGAATACATCCTGCGCCTGGAGGATTTACACCGAAGCGGCAGTCCCCAGCATGCTTATCGCGTTGAAATTAGGCCCTTCCAGGATTGGTTCGATCTTTCAGTAGACAAAGAAACACATACCGTCCCACATGCGGGAACGATTGCTGTGAAGGTTACCGCCCAACGACGTGGCTACGGTGATGCCATAGAACTTGGCGTGGAAGGGGCCGGTGACGACGTCCAGTTGGCCGGCCACACCATCCCGAAAGACAAAAATGAAACGCAACTGTTGATCACCTTCCCCAAACAAACCGAGCCAGGCGCTCTACATTTCATCAAAGTTGTGGGTCGGGCAACGATCAACGAAAAACCGTTTACTGCGGCTGCTGAAACACTTTCAGCTTTGAGGACCGCCATCCCCCAGACGCCACACCTACCCTCATCATTAACAACCGGTCTGGCAGTCGGTGTAGGCCCCGAATTTCCGGCTTTCTTCTCCATTGCTCTTGCCGATTCAAACGCGTTTTTTCCGGTAGGGACAGGTACCAGTAAGTTCAAGGTCCTTGTCAATCGCCTACAAGAAAAATTTACGACCGCTCTTAACATCGCTATCCATGACTTACCCGAAGGGTACGAGGCAAAGGTCGAAGCGCTTGAGGAAGGTAAGAAGGAATACCTAGTGACGCTTACCGGCCCGTCAGAGCCGGGGGAATTAGGCACAAAAATTCCCTTCCGGATTACGGGTAA
>JAKVBZ010000230.1 GCA_022448645.1 Pirellulaceae bacterium | reverse complement strand
GTCCGTAATGTCGGCAGATCGAGGCCTCAGCAGGGGAAACAGAATGTACCATGGCAAATCTTTCAATGATTTGCCATGCGAGTGGTTGTCAACCATGTAGGAATTTGATAATTTCCCACTAGGGAACTTATGTTCAGCTTTGGTCCTTAGAGGACGCCAGTAAGAAACAGCCGGTAAAGTAAAACATAGCCGGCAAGTAGCACAGCTTTCGAGGTGAACTGGAACTAATCGCCATGTGTCTTTGAGTTACCCGTCGCACAAGTTCCTGGCCTAGCACAGACGTTCACTGACACACCATCACCTCCGAAAGAATGGCCTACGAATTGGCCCCCACATGTAGTAAAAAGGAGTCACAACATGGCAAGTTACAACCGAGTCATTTTGATGGGTAATCTGACGAGGGATATCGAATTACGATACCTACAGAGTGGTATGGCTGTAACAGACATTGGACTGGCGGTCAACGATCGCCGAAAGAATCAAACTGGCGACTGGGTCGACGAAACTACGTTTGTAGATGTAACGTTGTGGGGACGCACTGCCGAAGTGGCTGGTGAGTATCTGGGCAAAGGTTCTCCCGTGTTGATTGAGGGTCGGCTAAAGCTTGACACTTGGGAATCGGATGGACAGAAAAGATCAAAACTGAAGGTCATCGGAGAGCGGATGAGGATGGTCGGATCGCGGGGTGGTAATGGTGGTCGACCACAGACCGCCGACGAAGGCGACTTCGGTCAACCAGCCGCTGTGACGGTCCCAGAGGATTCTGGCATGGGCGGTAATGTGTCAGACAACAATGTGTCAGACAACCACGGCACTGACCCTGACAACATTCCTTTTTAAGCAAAGCTTAACTGTTTTTGGCTTTCTCAGAGCTAATACAATAGAGGTAATACGATGTCGAAAACGAAGGCAATGTCCAGAATCAACCGCAGACGGCCGAGTTTAGGGCGGCGCGCCAAACGGTTACCCACAGGCCCCAACGGGGGAATTCAATTATTACTGATTCAGTCCGTGGAACACTTGGGTCAACAAGGGGACGTTGTCGAGGTAAAACCTGGTTTTGCTCATAACTACTTGCTTCCTCAAGGATTGGCGACGATCGCAACAGAACATCATCGTCGCATGGTGGAGAAACACCGCGAAAAACTGTTGCAAATCGAAAAGGCTCGCATGGCCACCCTCAAACAACTGGCCGACACCGTCAGCAAGCAGAGTGTCACCATCGAGGCCAATGCAAACGACGAAGGCCATCTGTACGGAAGCGTCAGCGAGCCGGAAATTGTTGCCGCACTCAAAGCTTTGAATTTCACTTTCACCCAAGACCAAGTGAAGCTGGAAGGTCCTCTCAAGGAAGTCGGGCTGTACACCGTGAGGCTTCAAGTGGCAACCGAAATCGATGCCAACCTCAAGGTGTGGGTCGTGCCTTCCGTGTCCGAAGATTTGGCCGAATAAGTACGACAGAATAGAACTTCGTCGTATAACGTATCATCGTTCACCTCCCGCTTGGGTCGACATGCCGCCAACGGTTTAGTTGGCCGGTTGCACCGTGACTTGGTGCTAGGCGTTTGTTGTGGCGCTCGACATAGCTTCTTCAGATGAAGACGTTTCCCCGCTAACACACCTAGAAGGGAAATCCCAAGCTTTCGAAAGTTCTCGTGATCTTCTGGGGAACCGACCAAACCTATCAAACGGCGTCGCCTATGACTTGCTCGCAAAGCACTACCTATCTGCTGAGCACACCATCTCGCCAACCACAGCCAGCCCTCTCATCCCCCCCAACCAGCCACTGCGAAACCAAGTAACGTTGCGCCTGTACACCTTGCCAATCTCCTGTCGGACCATGACAATTCGACGACTGTACCCGTACCCCAATCGTGTCACGGAGGATAGCGCATGTCCACGACACATAGCCTCGATCCAGCCCAGCGTCCTGACAACAACCGAACTAAAAAAACCTATCCGAAGAAGATCTCGACAGAGATTCTCGACCGGCAGCCTCCCTGCAATTTGGAAGCCGAAAAAGGTGTCCTGGGCAGCATGATGCTGGTACCTGAAGTCTGTGACGAAGTCGTCTTGTTGTTACGAGCTGACGACTTTTACGACGAAGCCCACCGGACGTTGTACCGGCACATGGAAGCGATGCACGACGCAGGACGCCGTATCGACTTGATGCTCCTTGTAGAAGACCTTCAAGCCAGCGGCAAACTCGAAGACATCGGTGGTATGTCGTATCTCGAAGAAGTATTTACTTCTGTAGCCAACGCGGCACATGCAAAGTACTACTCTGAAATCGTTCGCGATAAATCGACTTTACGTTCGCTTATCTTAGCTGGCACAGAAATCCTGCGTGGTGCCTACGAGGAAAATGATGCCGCGTCGGAATTGCTTAACAAATCTGAGCAGACAATTTATTCCATCAAAGACAATCGAGATTCAGGCAACGTCCAGTCGATGGACAAAATGATGCAGGGAGCGATGGATCGTCTGGATGCTCGCCTGCGAGGCGATCATTCGTTGGACGGAATTGATACTGGTTTTGCGGACTTAGATTCCTTGCTCACCGGATTCCATCCTTCTCAGTTGATTGTGTTGGCGGCACGTCCTGGCATGGGAAAAACCGCATTGGCGCTGAACATCTCGGAATATGTTGCGTTGCAGAGCAAACAGCCTGTTCTTTACGTTAGCCTCGAGATGTCGGAAGTCGAATTGGCAGACCGGCTGCTCTGTTCTACGGCCGAGGTGAGCAGCCACAAGCTGCGGAAATGGCGTCCCATTTCAGACCAGGAACGACAACGGTTGGTGGAGAAAGCTTCGGACCTAAGCACCGCCCCGCTTTACGTGGACGACACTCCCGGTCGCCGAGTCACTGACATCGCTGCAGTCGCTCGCCGCATCCGTCGACAAGAAGGCAAACTATCACTGATCGTGATCGATTACCTTCAACTTGTTGAACCCGACAATCCAAGGGACCCTCGACAGGAGCAAGTCGCCAAGATCACTCGTCGCCTGAAGCTGCTTTCCAAAGACATCAAAGTCCCCATCCTCTGCCTGGCACAGCTCAACCGGCAGGCGGAAGAAGGCCGCGTGACGCGACCTCGGTTGAGCCACTTGCGTGAATCAGGAGCCATCGAACAGGACGCTGACGTGGTGATGTTTGTTCACCGTGCCGAAGTCGACCAAGATACTCAGGAAGACCGGGACAATTTGGCAGGCGAAGCCGAATTGATTGTGGCCAAACAGCGGAGTGGTCCGACGGGTGACGTTCCATTAACCTGGCGCAAAGAATTCACACGATTCAGCGACCGAGCTCCCGTCTACCAAGAAGATTTTTCCGATTACAACCAAGGCGAACCGTTCTAGGTTGACAAACTAGTAGCCCATCGCTTTGTGGCTTAGGTACTCGGTCTAAGCATCGGTCACCGTTCCACGGATATCCCGAGACTGCTGCCTGTTGTTCTAAACGGGATATTCAACACCCGTTGGCAGATAGGTTCTATGGTCTAGCAGGTTCTATGGTCTAGCAGGGCTGCCAAAAAAGCCGTTTCTGAAAATCGTCGACCTAAGGGAACCAGTAAGCAGAGCAGTGACTTACTGGCCCGAAGTGCCA
>JAKVBZ010000023.1:61123-61523 GCA_022448645.1 Pirellulaceae bacterium | reverse complement strand
TCGAGGTGCCTATTATTGGGGCGTTTGCGGTGGCCCTCTGTTCACGTCCTTCTGCCCACCGAACACGAAAACCCCCGACCGCTTGGACGAGCCTAGGCTGTGCTACGAAACGGTGGAAACGCCTTGTATCAATTCGGGCGACATGGCCAACTACACCCGCAGCCGACACCCCGGAGGAGTTTACGTAGGCTTGGCCGACGGCTCCGCACGCTTCGTTTCCGAAAGCATCGATCGCATCACGTTCCAGGCCATGGGCAGTCGCCGGGATGGCGACATCGTAGCGGATTGATCGGCTGGCGGCCGCACGATCGCCGCGTCAGACGGCGTGATCGAGAAGTCAGCACTGGACGACGTCGACCCATCGGAACGGGTGCCCGCCGATTCGCGATTTGACGTAACC
>JAKVBZ010000023.1:0-61113 GCA_022448645.1 Pirellulaceae bacterium | reverse complement strand
GGGGCCCCGCCGATCGGCTTTTGGCCGAACCCACTCCACCACCCGCCCCCCGCCAAGGGGGGCCCCCCGAAGGGTCGCTGTCGCCGTGGACGCCGCCAGGGTGGACAGATTACCGATTCCTTGGAACGGTTTCTTGGCCACCACAACGATTTCTCAGGAATCGGCAAATCCATCCTACAATGCCGGTGCACGCACGCTAAACACGTTAGCTAGGCGATCCGGAGACTCAACTGAACCTGGCGGTAATCTTTTTTTCTCAGAGGGTTGACAAACGCCTCATGGGAGGATATCCTCACAAAGCTGGGTCAATTCTCACGGGTCGAGACCTACTGTAAACACCTATAATGCCGAGAAAAAACACCTATAATGCCGAGAAAATTTCACTTCCCCCCTGGGGCGGTGAAGATTTCTCGGCATTTTCTTTTGAGCTCTACGCAACCCGCTCGCTCAACCCAGGAAACGAACCTGTATTCCAGTTTGCGCGCGCCGGGGCGAAAAGGCGCAAGAAATGCCGTACACGTAACGAGATGTGTGCCAGATGACAGTGGGACTGTCGTTTGTCGACGCCGCGCCTTCGGATGCGCGGCGGTCCGACACGGTTTCCTCACTGATCTGGACGACGCCATTGGTACGACAAAAGCACGTTCTCAGGTATGCTCCATGAGCGATCCCACAGATCGAGGAGTTTGAGCCTATGACCTTAGGCTACTGCTCTGCCGCACCCAGCAACCGGAACGCATGGCGCTCTCGTATGGCGCTTCGTACCCGGCATGCTGCGCAAGAAGGCGGGGCGTCTGTGCGCGGCGGAGCCATCCCCTCAGCCAACCACCTTTTCACCTTTTTTATCCCTACTCGGGAAGGAGTTTGACGAATGAAGATTGTGACAAGTTTCGCCGTTTTTGTTTGTATGTTGCAGTTGATCTGTGTATCGCCGGCGAGTGGACAGTTAATGTCGGAGGATTTCGATTCCTACACGACAGGCGTGCGGCTCCCCGATCCGCCCTACGTAGAGAGCACCATCACCGGGATATCGGGGGACAATCCGGGGATTGATGCCTTGACGGACCCCGCGGACGGTTCAAACACGGTTGGGGGCCGGACCGGCGCCAATGGGTCCCATCACGCCACGATGCGAGCGCTTACCCCGGGGGGTGCCCCGTCGTTTATTGAGTTGCGGGCCGATATCATGACGGACTGGAGTAACCCCGGAGCGGTGGACAATCTGCTCTATATTGCCAGCGGTAATGGGGACAGAGACCTTCTCATCGGCCTCAATGACGGGCTGTTGTCAGCGTTCTTCGAAGACTCGATCACCTCCGGCAGTCAGCGCCTTCGGGGCAACGGCGGCTCAGTGGTGACTGCGGACACGTGGTACACGGTGCGCGCAACGGTTACCTTCCCAGGATCGGATCCGAACGGGCTACTTTCGGCAGAATGGAAACTGGCCAGTGATCCCGATACTTCGTTTGCCGCTATGGTGGGCGGAGACTCCAATACGACAGTCTCCGCCGGCGATCTGACGGAGGCGAACTTTTTCCACTGGGAACTGCGGAACTCGGGCGGTGGTTCCGGCGGATCGTATGCGGACAACATTAGCATCGTGGTCCCGGAGCCGGTGAGCCTGGCCCTGATGGGACTGGGAGCGCTGCTACTGTCGTGGCGTTGCCGCGCTCGATAAGCGCCAGGCGCCTCGATCAGATTTTGTAAATCGAGGGCCTCGATGCGCACGAGGATCGTCCGGCTCCGCCTAGTAGTAGACGGTCATGATGCGGCCGTCCGCGAGCTGGACGGAGCAGGGCTCGCCGATGTCCGAGTGTACCGTCGTACTTGCGCGCCGCGGAAGTTGTCGTTGCGAAACATCAGCTGCTCGCCTCCAAGCGGCCTTGAGAGGCGGCGCAAAAGTTGATGTATGGCGCAACGCCTACTGAGACTGCAGCTCGAACGTGTAGACGTTCTCTTTGGCGTTGGTGGTGACTTCCTCAGTGAGTGTGCTTTGGGAATTGTACCGCGCGGGCAGAGCTTCAGCGGTCACGGCTCCGCCGAAATGGGAGATCTCGCCCGTCTGCCGCTCCGCCCGCAATTCCACCCGTTTCGACCCCGGCTTGGCCCTGAATTTGAACTTGCCGTCAGCAATATCCCCCACGTCCGAGTCGAGGCGACCTGCGGGATCGATCAAGAAGATTTTCCCGGTTTCCAACGGCTGATTGTCCAAGCTGACCGTACCTGATACAGAATATGTCTTCGGCCCTGATGGGCCGCACCCCATCAGTAACGTCGCAACCATAACGACCAGACAATTCCGGTTGACACAGCAATACATGGACTTGACCTTCATCGTGCGTTATCAGCACAAAGACCGCCCGCTCGAACATCGACGTGGGCCAGGCTACTCACACGCTCTCGGGCAATCCGTATGGTTCCCGATAGTCCTTGGTCAACATCGCATTCGCCTCGTCGCTGTTGGTGATCCGCTCGTTTTCCGTATCGAACTCCAACACCGTCTTCGTGCGATAGGCGATCTCGCCCAAGTGGATTAACCCGACCGTGTTGTGCGCGATCTGCTCGTGGACCCGAGTCTTCTCGCGGCTGCGGATGCAGTCCAGCCAATTCGCCATGTGATCCGAGATCGGCGCGCCGACTCGTCCCGCCTTGCCGAATGCCGGGCCTTCCTCGCCACCCACGTAGGTGCGGAAGGTTCCCCGCCGAGTGAATATCATATAACCCTTGGTGCCATAAAAGGCATTGCCGCTGTCGTAGCCGTGCATGCCGTAGGGGGTGAACAGCCGGTCTTCATAGATCAACACCCGCCCATCGGCATACTCGAACGAGACGTTCATGTTGTCGGGGAACTCGCGGTATCCCGGCTCCATCACGTTGCTGCCATGTGCCGTGATCCGCACTGGCAGCGAGTCGACTCCCAGGCCGAAAGCGGCCATGTCCACGTCGTGGGCCCCGTCGTCGCCAAAGTCGCCATTGCCGTAGTCGCGGAACAGCCGCCAGTTTCGGTGGAAACGGTTCTCGTTGAACGGACGTGAAGGTGCCGGTCCGAGCCAGCGGTCGTAGTCGACGCCGGCCGGGGCTTTGCTGTCCGGAACAGGTTGGGCGTAACCCCGGTTCTGGACGTTCCAGGCTTTGGTGATCTTGATCTCGCCCAGGATGCCCGATTCGAGTACCTTGCGGGCCTCCTGGCTCACCGGGCTGCTGCGCATCTGCGTGCCGTGCTGGAACACGCGGCCATATTTCTCCACGGCGTCGATCAGCAGCCGCCCCTCGCGGAAGACGTGCGACGCTGGTTTTTCCAGGTAGACATCCTTCCCGGCCTGCAGCGCCGGCAGCGCGATCGGCACGTGCCAGTGATGCGGCGTGCCGATGAGCACCGCATCGACCTGCTTGTCGTCCAGCACATTCTGATAGTCGAGCGTCCGCGGCACCTTGCTGCCGCCGACTGATCCGAGCGCGCCGGCGAGGCTGTCCGTGTGACGCTGGTCGGGGTCGCAGAGATAGGTGACGACAACTCTGTCAGCGTGCTGGTTGAGCCGTTGCACATGATGCCGCATGATGTTGCCACAACCGATGAGCCCCAGCTGAATCTTGTCGTTCGGCGAGTTTCCTGCACGGGCCGACGACGAATGGTGCACCATCAAGGCGCCCGCGACAGCTGCCGTGGATCCGCCGATAAAGTCGCGGCGTGAAGTAATCTTTGACATGTTAGGAGTCCCTTCGATGGATGTGGAGCGTGGCGGTGCAATACAGAACCGACCAATCACGCGCTTGGAGTTTAGATTGTAACCGAATGTGACGTGCAACCGCAATCTGTCGCGGCTGAGACGATGTTCGGCGAGAGAAGCGAATCGACGGTGCGAGCCGTCTCAACCGGCGAGCAGCCGTTGCGTCAGATGATGTTGGCCGCCGATATCGGTCAGGCGGAATTCACGGCCTTGCGTAAGGTAGGTCAGCCGCTCATGGTCGACTCCGAGTAAGCCCAGAATGGTCGCGTGCAAGTCGTGGACGTGGATCTTGTCCTCCACGGCGCGGAAACCAATTTCATCCGTCGCGCCAATCAGGTTCCCACCACGAATTCCACCGCCCGCCATCCAGACCGTGAATCCGTACGGGTTGTGATCACGACCGTTGTTCGAATTGGGATTGCCGTCGGTGAAGGGTGTGCGTCCGAAATCACCTCCCCAAATCACCAACGTTGAATCGAGCAGCCCGCGCTGTTCTAGGTCGCTTAAGAGTGCGGCGATCGGTTGTTCGGCTCACTACATTTAAATCTTAAGTCCACGCCATTCGACGCGGGGTCGGTGGAGACTCTTTCGGCAGACACCTTCGACTTGCTGTTAAACGAACTTTGGTTTCGGCCGAAGGCCGCGCTGCCGACCGCATGGTAGTCATTTTACACTGATTTCACTTCCAATCCAGGATCACACCGAGCAGCGGCTCTTTACGCTGCACCCAAAACCGCCGCTGGCTACCGCGATCGTCGTATGCATTGGATGTTTTCCACGGCAGCACCGCATTGATGGTGGCCCACGCTCGCTCCGCCTGCTCGACGGGGAAATGGTGTGTAATCAGGGGCAACGTCTGGAGCGATCCTTCCGCCACCAAATTGAGGGTCTGGGTAATGCGCTGGCCGGTCGCACCGGACACGCACTCGACAGACAGTTCCAGGTCGCGCAGGCTTTGCAGCGAGATTCTGTCATTGGCTCCGTAGTACCCGGCGCTGACGATATGGCCTCGTCGGCGCATCAACGGAATGATCTTTTCTATCGATTCGATGGATCCCGCGGCATCTGCCGCCACCGCGAGGCCTTCCGGAGCGAACTGCCGCACCACTTCCACCCATTCCTCTTTCAGCACATTGATACCTTTGGCGCCGGCCAGTTTCTCGGCCAGCGCGAGCCGGTCATCCTCCATGCCGGTCAAGCAGACCTTGGCGCCTCGTCTGGCCATGGTTTGTGCGGTCCATTGGGCAACCGGCCCGTCACCGATCACCAGTGCCGAGTCGCCCTGCTCGAGGTTCGAGGCGCGCGTTCCGCAATTGACGCCGACCTGGGCCAATAGCAGGCCGCTGAAAGCGACCGGACGGGGCGACGGAGGAAGCTTCCAGACCCAGTCCCGCTGGCACACCGAAGGGGAGATGTGTCCGCCGAAGTCGAAATACATGCCTTCGACGTTGCCGAAGTTTCTGTAAACGGTGTCGCCTGGCGATAGATCGGTGATCTTCTCACCCACCGCCTCCACTACGCCGACTCCCTGGTAACCCGGCACGATCGGGAACGGCCAGGGGCCGCCTTCGTAATAGGGAGTATCGCCGGTGATGCGCTCGCCGCGGAGGAACGATCCCTCCGTTCCAACGCTGATCCAACTATGGGTCAACCGCACGACCACGTGCTGCGGTCCCGGGTCCGGACAGGTTACCTCCCGAAACTCCACTTTATTTGGTTCGGGGAAAACGACTGCACTAGCTTTCACGTCACTTTGTCCTCAACCCACAATTCACGTAGTGTCCGAATGTCTTCCCGAACCGCCTGCTCGTCCTCGCCCGAAGTGTCGATCATCAACCACTCGTCGTATCCGATTCGTGTCAGCGCCGCAACCGTCGCGGCAAAGTCGACGTCTCCGTCCCCCATGTGCAGGCCGCTAAGCTGTAGCGAATAAGAGTCCTTGATGTGAACCTGGAAGATGTCCTTTTTCAGTACCTCAATCTCTTCTACGGGATCGTAGCCATTGGCAACCGCGTTTCCGGTGTCGAAGTAGACGCCGACCAGGTCGGAGTTGATGGTCTGCACGACTGCCATGAGTTCATTGGCCGGCAACGGAGACTCCAGACCGATCCGGATATCCCGCTGAGCTGCGTAGGGAAGGATTTCCTCAACCACACGGATCATGTTGGTCTTCTTCTCCTCGGTGTCCGGATTCGATTTGAGATAGCTGCAAAGCAGCATCAGCGGAGCGCCGAGCGCATGACTGAGGTCCAGCACCCTTCGGATTAACTCAACTGCTCGTGATATCCCGTCGGACTCAACCAGACTCGCGTCTCTGTTGAATGCACTGAGGCAGGTCGACGGAATTCGAACGCCCAGCTTGACTGCCCGCTCCCGGAGGGCGTGCAATTCGTCCTCCGGAAGCATGAGCAGGCGGTCGTCGGGACCGCGGACGTAGGGTTCGACACCGTCTATTCCCATCCGCGCCGCGTTCTCCAAGAATTGCTCCGCCCTTGGGCAGGCCGCGTACGACGTGAGACCGATGTACATGAGGTCCGGCTTTCAGTGTTCCGGAGGTTCGGCGGGGGACAACCCACATCTGGCATGTGGCATATCTCGCATCCCGTCCGGCCGGCTTCGTTCACGCCGCTGCCACTACAAGATCTGCCGAATGGGCTCGACACGTTCCACACCGACCAGCTTCTGATCCAGTCCATTGTAGAAGTAGCTGAGACGGTTCGGATCCAGACCGAGCTGGTGCAAGATCGTCGCGTGAAGCTGCTTGACGTGACTACGATCTTCGACCGCGGCGCTGCCCAACTCGTCGGTTTTCCCCACGCTGATACCGCCTTTGATTCCACCACCGGCCATCCACATCGTAAATCCGTAGGAGTTATGGTCTCGGCCGGTGCCTTTTTCATATTCGGCCGTTGGCTGGCGGCCGAATTCGCCGCCCCAGACAACCAAGGTGTCTTTGAGCATCCCGCGCTGCTTCAAATCGGTCAGCAGAGCGGACACGGGTTTGTCCGTTTCCGCCGCATGCATGTCGTGATTCGGCTTCAAGTCGCGGTGGGCATCCCAATTGGCGTCGTTGTGGTTGCCCCCGGAGTAGATCTGCACAAAGCGCACGCCGCGCTCTACAAGCCGACGCGCTAAGAGACACTGCCGTCCAAACGGTTCCGTGACTTTCTCTTTCAGGCCATACATTTCCAACGTCTTTTCGCTTTCGCTGGAAAGGTCGACCGCTTCGGGCGCCGCAGCCTGCATCCGGTAGGCCAACTCGTAGCTGGCAATTCTCGCCGCAAGATTCGAATTGTCGATGCGCGGCTGGCTGTGTTCGAGGTTGTATTCACCGAGCGTGTCCAGCAGAGTTCGTTGAACTTCGCGCGACATGTCGTCCGGCGGCGCCAAGTCGAGGATCGGATTTCCCTTGCTTCTCAGGACTGTCGCCTGAAAATCGGCCGGCATGTAACCGCTCGTCCAGTTCTTCGCACCGCTGATTGGCCCGCCGCGAGGATCGAGCATCACCACAAAACCGGGCAGGTCTTGGTTCACCGTTCCCAAACCATAATTGACCCACGACCCGAGACACGGATGCCCGCTGAGAATACGGCCGGAGTTCATCATCAGTAGCGCTGAGCCATGGATCGGCGAATCGGCAGTCATCGAATGCAGAAACGCCAGATCGTCAACGTGCTGAGCCGTGTGAGGCATCAAGTCAGAAACCCACTTGCCACAATCGCCGTACTGCTTGAAGTTCCAGCGCGGTTCGACGATCCGCCCTCGATCCTTATGACCACCACGACCAAAGGTTTTGACTTTGACCGTTTTGTTGTCCATTCCCTTCATCGCGGGCTTGTAATCGTACGTGTCGATGTGGCTGGGACCGCCGTACATGAATAGGAAGATGACGTTTTTGGCATTCGGTTCGAAGTGCGGCTGCCTCGCCGCCAACGGATATTGCCATGCGGATTGCCCGTCGGCAGCGACCGACTGCTCGGCCAGAAATCCGTCATCCCCAAGCAACCCGGCCAGGGCAACACCCGCGAAACCGCCACCGGTCTGCCACAGAAACTCCCGGCGAGTTCGACCGCAGAAGTTGGTTGTCGTTCTGCTCATATTTCTTTCCGACACACGGGTGTGTTGAGGGTGAATCAAAACCCCCTGCTCAATCCAAGTACATGAATTCATTCAGGTTCAACACGACCAGGCAAAAGTATTCCAAGGCTCGCTGGGCGTCGACTTTGTTCGTCAATTGTAGCTTTTCAATCAATTTAATACCACGATCAATCTCGTCCCCCGTCGGATTCCGCTGCACCGCACGTGACAGAGCCATCTCCACTTGGGCCGGGCGGTCGTCTCCGGCGTGACTTCGCAGATAATTCGCGAATGCCTGCGCCTGGGAATGCGTGAAGTCTCCGTTCAACAAGCCCAGCGACTGGGTCGGCTGGGTCGTAACGAATCGCACGGGGCAAGTCGCGTCGACGTCAGGCCCATCGAAAGCGGCGATGATCGGAACGACCAACGAGCGTTTCACGTGGATATAGATGCTGCGGCGATTCTGCTGTTGTGGTGGTGATTCCCCCCAGCCAGAACCGGGTCGCGATTGGCCAGCCTTAACTTCAGCCGGGATATGCGGGTAGACGCTTTGGCCATAAGCCTCACGGTTCAAACTGCCACTCACCGCCAGCATTGAGTCACGAATCTCCTCTGCTGTCAGCCGCCGCATGTCAAACCGCCAAAACAGATTGTTCTGGGGATCCTCGGCCAGGGCGGCTGCGTTGCTTCGCGATGACATCTGATACGTGGACGAAGTCATCATCAGCCTGTGCATTCGTTTCAACTTCCAATTTCCAGCGACGAATTCGGATGCCAGCCAATCCAGCAACCGAGGGTGCGTCGGTGCGTCACCGTGAAAGCCAAAATTGTTCGGCGACCGTACAATGCCGCGGCCGAAGTGATATTGCCATAGCCGGTTGACCATGACGCGCGCGGTGAGTGGATTGTCGGGACTACAAAGCCAGTTGGCCAAAGCCAATCGCCGCCCGGACGAAGCGCCGGTCGAGGGAGGCTTCACCTGCGGATCCGGCGGTGACAAAACCGATGGAAACCCCGCCAAGACTTTGTCGCCCGGAACATGCGCGTTGCCTCGAACCAGCACATATGTGTCTGGTACGTCGGAACCGTTTTCCTTGACACACAACGCCATGATTTTGCCGCGCGGCGGGTTCTTGCGCAGCTCGTCGCGGAGGCGCGTCAGATTCTCGTATTCGTCGAGTTGATTATTGTCGATTCCGTTCTTGACGTACCGCTTCATGATGGCGACGCGGTTCATCTCATACTGAAAGTCTTCTTTCTCGACGTCCGCGAACTTGCTGCGCACGAGGTCTTCCAATTGCGTGAGTCCGCGCTGGACGTCTTCCGTCTTTTTCTTATGCTTGGCGATCTCTATTGCATGTTCCGTACTTTCAGCTGGCGCGTCGATTTCGCGCACGGATGCATCCAAAACCGAGTCATGTTTAAGGGCGCCATACCGCCGAATATTGCGGAAGAAGGCGAGCAAGCGGTAGTAGTCAGCCTGGGGGAATGGATCGATCTTGTGGTCGTGACAACGAGCACACCCGACCGTCATGCCCAAGAACGCTTCTCCCGTTGTGCGCGTGATATCATTCAGATCTTCGTAGAGTTCCTGCACCGGATCGACCGGATCGTCCTGAAAAATACCCAGACGATAGTAGCCGGTGGCAATGATGGAATGCGGCGTGATGTAATCCAATTCGTCACCGGCAATTTGCTCCCGCATGAATTGATCGTACGGCTTGTCTTCGTTGAACGAGCAAATCACGTAGTCACGATAACGCCACACATGAGGCTTGGCAGCGTCGCGTTCGTAGCTGTTCGTCTCCGCGTAGCGAACCAAATCGAGCCAGTGACGTCCCCATTTTTCGCCGTAGTGCGGCGAGTCGAGCAACCGATCGACCACCTTTTCAAATGCCCTCGATGAGTTGTCGCGCAGGAACGCGTCGACTTCTTCGGGCGACGGTGGTAAACCCGTCAGGTCAAAGTAGGCCCGCCGCAGCAAAGTAACCTTCGTGGCAGCTGGCATTGGCGTAAGCCCTTGCTCTTCCAATCGCGCGAGGATATACGCGTCGATGGGGTTGCGAACCCAGTCCATGCGGCGAACCTTCGGTACTTGTTGACGTCGGACGGGCCGATACGCCCAGTGCTGTTTGGTTTCCTCATTCACTTGCGGGGGGCCGGCATCCTTGTGGTGTTCCACGACTATTGCCAGCCGATCCGGCCACACGGCCCCATCCTTGATCCAACGGGTCAGAATATCGATCTGCTCTTGCGGCAGCTTGCCGCCGGGGGGCATCTCGTATCTCCCGTAGTTGATCGCCTCGACCAGCAGGCTGTCACCGGGCTTTCCGGGCACAGCCGCAGGTCCCGATTCGCCACCCTTGAGCACGGTTTCACGATTCAAAAGACGCAAACCACCGCGGATTTTGTCTTCGCCGCCGTGGCATTTCAGACACTTGTCCTTGAGAATCGGAAGAACTTCTGCTTGAAAATACGCCTCGCCCCGCGGGATTCTCGTAGCCTCGCTGGCCGTTGGAAGATCTTCGCCGCGAGGCGCGGCCGGGCAAAGAGCCACAACGGCTAGAACGAGAAGCAATCTGCGGACGACCATGGCAAGTTACTCGCGGACTGACGGTCTGCCTCGGAAGGAACGACCATTATACCATATTCCCAGTGGTGGGTGTGGACATGGTCGAGGTCCTGGTGAAAGGTAGGGGCTGAAAACTGAGGGATTTCGATTGATGGCAGATGTTCACTGGTATTTTAGCTGAACGTGACGCAGCTGCAACCGACAAGGGTCGATGCGCCAGATAAGCTAGGTGGCGCCGTCCAACGGATCATGTCAGGAATTGAGAATCCAACAACATCGCGAACGGTTATTTAGCCACGGACTCGAGCGGCATCTTTCAAAGCGTAAAGAAAAACGTCTCCGATCGCAGGGTGGCCAAACCGACCTGGGACTTGCCTCCCAGCCCGCGCCCGCCGGGCCGCCGGTCGGCGACTTGCCTGGGCTCGCCGCAGCTGCGCCCCTCGTACCACATGTAATAGCGGACGTTGATCGTTGACGTTGAGGTGCCACAAATAGCGCGGATAGCTCCAGCAGATTGCTTGACGGATGTCATGAGTCACGCGCAAAATAAACGGGCCGATGGGGTGTTAAGAAGGTGGTGCAAACGTATCGAACACGGCGTTTTTCAGTATACTTCTATCGAAAAAATACAATCGTCCGGCAAGTGTGCTCGGCGAGCTTGATGGACGAAGGGGTATGGCAAGAACGAAGGGGTATGGCAAGAACGAAGGGGTATGGCAAGAACGAAGGGGTATGGCGAGAAATATAGTCCAGCCCGGGACCAGTCAACACCGGCAATCTCACGAGTAAAACGTGGTACTAGGAGAAGGGAGGATCTCGTTATGAATCGTTCTCGTGGTATAGCTATTGATCTGCGTCGTTGTGTGGTTTATGTCCTAGTCGTTCTTACATTCCAATTGTCGACGGCGGAGAATGGTCACGCTCAGGATCGCAATGACTCGCAAGCAAAAACTGATGCAACCACAGAGGAGGTGTCGCAGATGAAAGTTGCGGCAATTGTTACCACGTTCTTTTCAGATAGTCACGCGAGCCACATCGTGAGCAAATTCCTACAAGGATTTCCCACCGATGATGAACTCGTCGCTCCTCACTCCAAGATCGCTTCCCTCTATATCGATCAGATTCATGAAGGGGATGTCGGCCGACAGATAGCACACAAATTCGACATCCCCATCTACGAGAGTATTCGAGGTGCACTTACTCTGGGCACGAATGAATTGGCGGTCGACGCCGTACTTTTGATCGCTGAGCATGGCGATTATTCGATCTCTCAGCTAGGGCAAGAAATGTTGCCGCGGCGATATTTTTTCGAACAGATTGTTGGGGTTATCGGACAGTCCGATCGGACGATTCCCATTTTTAGCGACAAGCATTTCGCATACCGCTGGGAAGACGCAAAATGGATGTACGATACTACCAAAGCGATGCAGATTCCATTTTGGGCTGGCTCGGCGATGCCCGTCGTGTGGAGGAATCCTAACTGGGAACACCCTATGGGAGAAGCGATCGACGAGGCCATGGTCGTAAGCTTCCATATGGTGGAACGATACGGGTTTCATGCTTTGGAAATCCTCCAGTCGAACGTCGAACGTCGGCGAGGCGGTGAGACGGGTGTCCGTGCTGTGCAGTGCCTCTCAGGAGAAGACGTTTGGAAAGCCGAGCAACAAGGGAAGTGGTCCCTCAAGCTGGCCAATCAGGCGCTCGTTCAGATCGAGAATGGACCCGGTGAACTCGATCCGACAAAAGTTCGTAATCCTCATGTGTTTCTGATCGAATATGTTGACGGTCTACAGGCGGCCGTCTTGATGCTGGGCGATGGTTATATCAGAAAACATTCCTATGCGCAGCAACGGGACGGGACGATCGATGCACTGGAGTACAACACACAGAGCGGTGGTAGGGTCCTCGCCTTTGGCTATATGGCGCTGAATATTGATAGGTTCTTTAGGTCAGGAATTTTACCGAACGCTATCGAGCGAACCTATCTGACCACCGGTATGCTGGAAGCCGCCATGATTTCCCGAGGTCGTGGTGGGGAACGGGTGGAAACACCTCACCTGGAGTCGATTCAATATCAACCACGCGAAACGGCGGTCCGACCCAGCAATCCTCGGCCGGTCGGCTTAAGCCTGATGGTGTGGCCGAAGCTAGAACCTGGAGCCACGCCTGCCGCGACGTCCATCCGAACGAATCGTGATGGAACGATTGGCGGAAGAAAAAGCCAAAATGAACGATAGTGTTCGTGACAGTGGAATGACGTTTCAGTGTGGGGATTCTTCTCGGGCCGCGGGCTCAAGTCACAGACGAAGCAAGTAGAACGCGTGTTGGCACGAACCGGCCGTACGTACCGCTGCTCTGTGCGGAAACTGAGGAAGGGAATTGTGATGCTGGCGAAGCGAACAGCAGTGCATTCTGTCTAGAACGTTGTGTCTAGCATATGGGTTCACTGACCCACGCAGTACAAGGTGTCGTTGGTGCGGATGTAGAGGTTGCCGTTAGCGACGGCGACGGAAGAGCGTACTGGATCGTCGGCAGGTTCCGCCATCGAAACTTCATGCAGCACCTGGCCTGTCTCTGCGTCAACAACCACCACATCGGCACTGAAATTAATCAAGTAGATTTTGCCATCGGCTACCGTCGGCGAAGCTTCATATTTTGGATTTCCTGGTGTACGGATTTTCCACTTGACCTCGCCGGTTTGCGGGTCGATGCGTGAGAGATGCTTGCGTAGATCGCTGAGTACGAAAAAATCGCCATCATAAAAGGCAGGGGTGGGGACATCCGAAGTGAGGACTTTTTCGTTTCCGCTGACCCATGCCAAGGCGGAATCGTCTAACTGACCGACACCTCCGGCACGGACGGCATAGATCGGATCTTGTTTAGGCGCACACGCCAGGATCACTCCGTCACCAGCAATGGGTGAAGGTACGAGCCGCCAGTGCGTGATACGAGATGGATTCCAGGTTCCCCAGCGCCACAGTTCCTTGCCAGTTTCTGGATCATGACCCGTCAGATCGTCGCCACCGACGACCAACAGCTCGGTACGTCCGTTGTGGGTGTAGGGAACGGGAGTCGAAAAAGCTTCGCGAGATTCCATGCGCGCATCACTTGGACGCAGCACGCGCCAGAGTTCTTTGCCGCTTTTCGGATCGAATGCCAATAAGTACGACTCGTTGAAGCGGTCCGCGAATCCGCGCCCGTCTACAGGCACATCCCGTTGCAGGACTTGTAGGTACAATTTGTTGTCGAACAGTAAAGGGCTGGTGCTGAAACTCCAGTTAAAAGCAAACGGCCCGTACTCCTGTTGAATGTCGCGTGACCACAGTTCTTTGCCAGAGAAATCGAAGACAATCAGCTTGCCGTTTCCATAGAAGAAGGCGACGATTTCACCATTTGTAGCCGGAGATGGCGACGCGTAATTACTGTATGATTCGCGACGGACACCTTCTGCGATTTTCTTCTGCCAACGTACTTTCCCCGTTTTGCGGTCTAGGCAAAGGGCAAACAAGGTATCGGTTTCCGGGTCACTGCTGGAAATGAAGACGTGGTTTCCCGAAATAATTGGCGTGGCCGCGCTGGGGCCAGGCAATGATACGCTCCAGGCAATATTTTCTGTGCGACTCCATTGAGCGGGTAATCCGGTTTCGTCACTGGTGCCGTTGTGTGCGGGTCCACGGAATTGCGGCCAGTCAGCTGCCAGCAAAGGTAAAATTACGACAAAGAGGAACAGTCCATATGCACGGGAAGGAGTTTGCATTACGGAAAATGTTGGAGGCAGCCATGACATGTTCGTCTCCAGGGCTAGTTGTGAAAACGGCAAACGACAGGGGCCAGATCATCTTGTGATGAAGCCGGGCGTTAGTTGATCTTAACGATCCGTTGAGTGCGTAGGCTTTTGGCCTGGGCATGACACAATTGTAGTGCATCTCGAGCTAGGGTACCTGCCAGGATGGATGAAGTTTTCCCTGTGCGCACGGAACGAGCGACTTCGCTCAATTGTGCATGGAAGCAGTCCAGCGGATCACCGTCTCCCATTTTCGGAAAGACAACTTTTCCGTTGGGGCCGAACAACGTCGGTTGGCAGAGGTAGCTTCCTTGGTTTTTTACGACCGCAAAGTCAAAGCAAAGAGTCGCTTTTTGTAAGAATATTTCGAATCCGTGGGTGAACGGGCGGCCTTGTTGATCAATCGTGCCACTGGTGGCACTCACAAATGTCTTGGGATTGCCAAACCGAAAACTGCTTTGCCAATACTCCGGTTGCTGTCCGCGCAGGCGACCTTGTGTCGAGACCGATTTGGGCATGCCAAACAGCATGCGAATGAAGTGTGCATCGTGCACGTGTAAGTCGAGCATGGGGCCGCCCACTTTTTTGGCATTCCAATAATCCTTTAGCCAATCCGGATCCGAACAGACTCGGCGAAAACTTCCTCCGACCAGTTTTCCATACTTGCCGCTGTCAATCACACGTCGTGCCCATTTGTATTCTGGAAAAAATGGAAGCACGTGCCCGATTAACAATTGTCGCCGAGCCTTCGTAGCGGTTTGTACCATCCGTTTTGCATCATTTAGATCTAGCGAGATGGGCTTTTCACAAAAGACATGTTTACCGGCTTGCAGCGCAGCAATCGCTGTATTTGCATGAAGATACGGCGGCAGCGTGATGTCGATCAAATCCAGGTTAGGATCATTCAGCAGTTTTTCGATGCGATCATAGGTGCGGACTCCCTGCAGGTCCATTTTGCTTCCGCGAGGTCCAAAGTTACCGTGAATTCCGCGCCAGTCCCCTGCCCTTTTTTTGGCGCTTCCTGAATAAATGGCGTCCACACGCATTCCCCGCACGCGTTGATACGCCAGGTAATGGATGAGTCCCATGAATCCGATACCGGCAATTCCGACACGTATCATCGTAGTCCTCGCTTTGTAGTCCTCATTTCGTTGTCCTCAACCGGCTCGTCTCCAATGTCGACGAAACGCTATACGCGAGTCTGTACCTTCTGGACAAGCAGTATGGCAAACTACAGCGCGGGTTGGCAATGGTAGGGGAGTTAAACCGAATTACAGGAAGTGACGATGGAGCACTGGTATCTGTTTTCTCTGGAGTTAAAATTGCGTCTAGTACCTGTTGTGATATCAGCTTGATGAAAGTGGCCGGTTCAATAAAGGAGCATCTTTTATGCAGCTTCGAACATCGATGTGGCACGGCCGACGAATGATGGTGTGGGGGCTGTGGGTGATCAGTGTCCTACTACCCACCCAAATTTGCTGGGCGGAGAAATCCATCAAGAAGGTGCTTTTTCTCACGAAATCAGCCGGCTTTGAACATGGTGTCGTGAAACGGTTGGACGGTGCACTGAGCCACGCTGAACACGTGCTCATGGATTTGGGAAAGACCCACGGGTTCCGTGTCGAAGCAACCAAAGACGCCAGTGTTTTTGACCGAGACCTGTCGGGCTATGACGCATTCGCGTTTTTTACCACTGGTGATTTGACTCAAGCCGGCAATGACAAGCAGCCTCCCATGAGCCTGGCCGGTAAACAATCGCTGCTTGACGCGATTACCAACGGAAAGGGGTTCATCGGCTTTCACTGCGCCAGTGATACGTTTCATTCTGTCGGAAACGCCAACCAGAACCAGCGTCGACGTGACCCCTACATCGATATGGTAGGTGGCGAGTTTATTACTCATGGAAGGCAGCAAAAAGCGAAGTTACGGGTGGTGAATCCCGATTTCCCCGGTATGGAGGCACTCGATGATCGTTTCACTTTGCACGATGAATGGTACTGCCTGAAAAACTTTGCTACCGACATGCACGTGCTGTTGGTCATTGAATCACAAAGACTGGACGGCAAAGACTACCAACGAGCACCTTTTCCTGCGACTTGGGTGCGTCGTCACGGAAAAGGCCGTGTGTTTTACACGGCCATGGGACACCGTGAAGATGTTTGGACAAATCCTACATTTCAAGACATCACTGTTGGTGGCGTTCGTTGGGCCTTAGGGGAAGTTGATATCGAGGTACCGGCGAACATTGACGAGGTAACTCCTCAGGCAAGTGAACTACCGTGATAGTTGGCTGTGGACCCTCGCTTGATGAAGGTGGGGGTGAGCAGCTGCGGCCGACGATTAGCTTAAGCGAAACGATTCGATGACATCATCCCTGTACCTCCATCCATGACTGCCATGATACGACCATTTCTGTTTGCTGCTATGTGGCTCTCCATCCTTGCGGTCAGTGTGCTGGCGCAAGGCCAGGCTGAGACCGATTCCACTGACCAGGATTATAGCAGCGAGTTACCTCGTATTGCTCCCCTCGAGCCGGACGAGGCGTTGTCCTCTTTCACTGTCGCCGATGGTTTTCGCATCGAATTGGTCGCGGCCGAGCCTTTGGTGAATGACCCTATTGCCATGGCATTTGACGAAAAAGGGCGGTTATTTGTGGTCGAGATGCGAGGCTACTCGGAAGACCCAGATGACAAATTAGGACGCATCCGATTGTTGGTCGATGAAGATCAGGACGGTGTTTTTGATACCAGCCGCGTTTACGCGGATCAGCTTTCCTGGCCGACGGCCGTCGCCTGTTACGACGGAGGAATCTTTGTGGGAGCTCCGCCTGACTTGCTGTACTTTAAGGACACGGATGGAAATCGCTTTGCAGATCGGCAAGAACTCCTGTTCACCGGCTTTGGTCGCGCAAATGTACAAGGGATGATGAATTCGTTTCACTGGGGCTTGGATAACCACATTTATGGTTCTTCTGGCACCCAAGGTGGCCAGGTCACGAGTGCCCGTTTGGGTGCACCCATAACTGCCGAGAAAACTGAACCGTCCGGAGTTCACGAAGCCCTGGAACTTCGAGGCCGGAATTTTTCGATCGAGCCACGGACCATGACCATGAATCCTGTCAGTGGTGGTGGCCAACATGGTATGAGCTTCAATAACTGGGGCCATACGTTTCTCTGTTCCAACAGCAATCACGCTAAATTTGTTCGCTACGAGGACCGGTATCTGGCTCGCAATCCTTACTTTGCGGCCCCGGCCGCGAATGTCAGCATTGCCGAAGACGGTCCGCAAGCAGCCGTTTTTCGGACCAGCCCGGTCGAGCCTTGGCGGATTGTGCGGACGCGGTTACGAATCAAGGGAATCGTGCCTGGCCCAGTGGAAGGTGGCGGTACAGCGGCGGGCTATTTTACGAGTGCGACCGGAATCACCATCTATCGTGGCAGTGCGTGGCCCCAAGAGTATGTTGGCTGGGCGATCGTGGCAGATGTCGGGAGTAATCTAATTCATCGGAAGCGAGTCATACCACGTGGTGCAGGATACACGGCTCAACGAGTCGACGACCGTACGGAATTTGTCAGCTCCAGTGACATATGGTTCCGACCTGTGCAATTTGCCCATGGACCGGATGGGGCGTTGTATGTCGCCGACATGTATCGAGAAGTGGTAGAGCACCCGGCAAGTCTCCATCCGGTCATTAAGAAACATTTGGATTTGACCAGTGGCCGAGGTCGAGGTCGTATCTATCGCATTGTGCCAGACGACTTTGAGCAGCCACGTTTTGAGTCGCTGGATAGGTTGGAACTTGCAGATCTAGTACTTTGTTTGCAGCATCCGAATGGCTGGCATCGAGATACTGCAGCTCGATTGCTGTACGAACGCCATGATCGCCGCGCGATACCACTTTTACGTGCTTCGCTGGACAGCATTGAGTCCAATCCGGTTGGCCGTATCCATGTTTTGTATGTTTTGCAAGGTTTGGGTGCACTCACGGATGACGACGTGCTTCGTGAAATGGATGACGAGCACCCACGAGTGCGGGAGCATGCCATCCGGTTGAGTGAACCGTTGGCTGCGCATGCACCTCGTATTCGTCAGCGCCTGTACAAACTGACGGAAGACGCTGATTTGAGAGTTCGTATTCAGGTGGCATTGACGTTGGGGGAATTGACCGCTCCTCAACGCCTCACCCATTTGGCCAAACTCATTGTGCAGGATGGTGAAAACGCCGCGATGCGAGTGGCCGTCATGAGTTCTTTGAGACTTGGTACGGGACAAGTACTGGTGGCGTTGGCACAAAATAGGACGTACTGTGCAAGCAGTGTCGGACAGGAGTGGCTGAAATCGCTGGCTGCACAGATTGGCAAGCAACAGGATCCTGCAGACGTTGCGGCCGTGTTGTCGTTGTTACGCCATTTGCCGGACGAACATCGTAGTTTGATCCAAGTGATCGTCGAAGGATTGGCGGCACCTGCTGACAGTGAGCTGGCACGACAATTGACGGCAGTCACAGGTGGTCGAGCTGACGAGTTGATGGCGGACTTGCTAGAACAATCCGTAGAAGTTTCCCAAGACGAGGAGGCGACCGTTTCTGAACGAGTTTCGGCGATTGGCCGATTGCAGTTGGGGACGCTGGAAGCAAACATCGATTTGTTTGCGGAGTTGTTGCAGCCGAACCAGCCGAAGGAACTGCCGATCGCAGCGGTGAAGACTTTGGCGACGTTTCAGTCACCGGGGGTAGCCAACTTGCTCATCGATCAATGGCCTGCGCTAACGCCGCAGGTGCGAGCACGGGCTGCAGATGTGTTGTTTTCTCGCGACCATTGGCTGGAGCCTCTGTTGAATGCGATGCAAGCTGGACAGATTGCTCCGGCTGACCTGGGAGCGACTCGGTTGCAATTGCTAGGGGAACACCCTGACGAAAAGATAAGTCAATTGGCCCAGCAAATCTTGCAGGTGGGTGGTTCGAAGGATCGCGCAGAAGTTGTTATGGCCTACCAACCGGTGCTGACGTTAGCAGGTGATATTGGGCGAGGTAAGCAAGTGTTCGAAAAAATATGTGCCGCTTGTCACCGTGTCCAGGGTGTTGGGCATCCCTTGGGGCCTAACCTGGCAGCGATGAAAAACCGGGGAAGAGCAGCGATTTTATCGAATGTGTTGGACCCCAATCGGGAAGTGAATCCTCAGTATCTCAACTATTTGTTGTTTACCCAAGACGGACGTTCGCTGACCGGAATGATCGCTGCCGAAACTGCCACAAGTGTGACGTTGCAACGCGACAACAAGGCTTCAGACACGGTGTTGCGAGTCGACATCGAACAACTGCGAAGTACGAGTAAATCGATCATGCCAGAAGGCCTGGAAAAACAAATCGACCAGCAGTCCATGGCAGACTTGATTGAGTATTTGATGTCGGTGGATTAAGACAATAGCGTTTACCGCTCAGCCGAAGACGCCGACGAGTTGACCAGTACAGAGTCGATGCCAGCATCTTCGGCTGGGCGGTAAACGATAAAAGAACTGGGCCTCGTGCCAGATGGATCTGGAATTTGGCCACCGCACCGCCTGGAAGTCGGTGATGTTTGTTATAATTTTTGCAATGGTCTCTCGTCACACAGCTCTTTTACTAGATCGAAGGAACAATGATGTCGTCCTCGAAACAGCCCACAGAGTCTCCTTCTCTGTTTAACCGACGCCAAGCAGTGCAACGATCGTTAGGAATGGCCGCAGCTGCAGCCGCCATCACGACGACCACGACTGCGTCAACAGCGATGGCTGCGACGCGAAAGGGTCGCATCAAGCAATCCATTTGTTTTTGGTGCTTTCACCTCGAAGGTGGCAAATGGAGCGTCGAGAAGACTTGTCAGGTGGCCCAGCAGGTGGGTTGTGAATCGATCGAAATCATCGCGCCCAGCGAATGGCCAACGCTCAAGAAGTATGGCTTGACGTGTGCGTTGGCGCCGAATGGCATGCCAGGTGCGCCTTTCATGCGAGGATTCAACAATCCCAGGTACCACGAAGAAGTAACTGCACGAACCAAGGAAGCGATCGATGCCTGTGCCGACGCCGGCATGCCCAATGTGATTGCTTTCACTGGCTATAAGTGGCGAGACGCAGAGGACCCTCAGAGCGGTGAGATCTCTTTGGACGAAGGTGCTGACAATTGCGTAAAAGCTCTGAAAGATGTTGTGCGTTATGCAGAAGAAAAAGGTGTCAATGTTTGTTTGGAGCACTTGAATACACGCGACGATTCCCATCCCATGAAGGGGCATCCTGGATATCAGGGCGATGATCTAGATTACATGGCCGAGATCATACGAAGAATTGATTCGCCGAGGATGAAACTGCTCTTCGACATCTACCACGTGCAAGTCATGCATGGTGATGTCATCCGTCGTTTGGACCAACATCAAGATATCATCGGGCACATCCACACGGCGGGAAATCCGGGACGCGGTGAGTTGGATGATCATCAGGAGATCCAGTACGCGCCCATTATGCGCAAACTGTTGGAAATCGGTTATCAAGGCTATGTCGGTCAGGAGTTCATTCCGACACGCGATCCAGTTGCTGGCTTGAGCGAAGCGGTTGCTTTGTGCGATGTGTAGGCATGCAGGCGCTAAAGCCGTTCAGAGTTTCCATATGCACACCACTATTCCTTTAGTCGTAGCCTGTCTTTGAGCTCGCTCCTATTAAAATCGGCAGGTTGATCGTAGTCTTGGTTGGCTTCGAGCTCCGACAGTGTGACGACATGTCGACCAATCCCCTCGTCAGGGATATCAATATGCGCTGTCCAGGCGATGGCATTGAGCGCGAGTTTTCGGAATGATGGCGAGCCCCAGTTCCAGTGATTGTGACCGCCGGTGAAGCCGAAGCCTCGTTGGCCGTTTGGTTGTTCGGATGCCCAAGCGACGTGCTGAATTTCGCGGCGTTTCAAGACAGCTTCCCGGACAAACGCATTGCCACTGTGCGGACCGTCTGGTCGACGTAGTGTGTCGGGGCCGGGGAGTGCACTTAGGATGGGTGTCACCCCTTCCAAGCCCGGGCGAAATCGCATGTGGTAATACCATTCGTCATTGATTGAGAATGGTTCCACACCTCGAGTGATCGGGTGATCGGGTAGTTGTTGGAACTCGGCAGTCCAATGGGGATTGACGGACCAATCGGCTTCGAAATATCCACCAATCCACTTCAACAAGTGATCACCAGGTTTCCCTTTGGCAATTTCGACCGCGTAGTGAATACAGACAATGCCGGTGCCATTGTCAGCCAATTTGTCGAGCGTACTCAGGTGAGGAAGCACCGGATGGCTCTTGCCTCCATCGGCGTACATCACCACTGCGTCTGCATTTTCTAGAATGGATGAGTCAGTTGGCCAACCGTCGCGTGCAACTTGGACGTCCATTCCGGGCAAGGCTTTTTGAAGCGATGCGGCCAATATCCGACAACCGGCGTAATGTTCGTGAGCTCCGTAGCCATGGCTGGCTTTCCCAGCGATAAAGACGATTCGTTTTCCTTGATGATTTGCGTTCGCTTGTTCATGAGGAGCTAGTTTCTTGATTCGAATGTTACGAAACTGGACGACCATGGGTGGCCCTACGTGAACTTGCAGAGCCAAAATTCCTTTGGAACGGGCTGCCGAATCTTTGTCAGTCACTTCGCAGGTGATCAACCCATTGATTTTGTGGACGAATTGATTGCCACGAGCAATGATGTGATATGAGTTCCAATCTTCCTTTTTGATCTTGGCTTGGATCGCATCCGAATCCCCAACCGAGCCGATGATTTTTACTTTGCCGCCTTCCTCAATGACCGTCTTTTGCCCCCGTCCGGCCAGGACTCCTCGGAATCGCTCTCCATACAGAATCCCGGAATAGTTGTCTCCAGCTTCTAAGTCCGCCTGATAGCCCCCCACGACCCACCGTTTGTCTTCTACTTCAAAACTGCGATATTGGATGCCCGAATTACCACCAACGATCCGATAATCCAACTTCAATTCGAAATCGCCAGTTTCCCCGCCTCGCCAAATAATAAAATTATTCTCTTCAATGGTGTTGTCCGCAGTTGTTTGGCCCGTGATAGCGCCATCGCGGACGGACCACAGTTTGGGATTTCCGTCCCAATGCTTCAGAGTCTTGCCGTCGAAGATTGATACGAATCCCGATTCGTCGGCAACAAGGTGCGGTGTCGAGAAGGTCCAAGCGAAAGTCGACAATATTATGATTCTTAGGAGCATGGTTGGTGAGTCTCCACAATAGGTGGGAATGGATGTGGGGGGGTAAACTTTTGGCTTCATCACCCTTCCTCTGAATCGGTCGAGCGATAGTCAGGGGAAGGTGTCTTATCTCTCCGCTGTCCGGACACTTTGCATTCCCGATCCTGTCGCTTGGATTCGTACGGAAAACCTAGCTGGTGTGTAATCGTCTGTCCAACCGACTCCGGATTGTTGGGAACATCCTCGTCAGAAAAGCGTATCCCGGTGCAGCCGAGTTTCTCTAGACGTTCTTGACGGAAAATATCTTTGGCGATTGTTTCGTCATGATATCTACCGTCGATTCAATAATGTGCATTCTATCAACGCAGCCAAGGTCCAGCCATCCATGGGCCCAGAGAGAATTGTCGACCGAATTTCAGTCTGTAGAGCTGATTCGCTCGCAGAATCGTCCACAGCAAACCTACTGACAGAGTCTCATGACTACGCAGGAGGCTCACCTGATTGATGGTCGATCAGTTGATTGTTTGATCGGTCATGGTTTAGGCACGGCTGTTGCTACGCTCTGTCTCCATCCTCTCCCCCCCTCTCCTCGCTTCGCTCGACCCTCCCACGGGCAGGGTGAAGTAAGGCATGACAGGGAGGATGAAGTAGGCGATACGTTCGACGTCTTAAACGTCTTCGGTAACCACTGGTTTGGTGGCGTCAACGCCAAGTGCAAACAGGCCCGATGCGAGGAAGGATGCGGCGCACACCAAGAACATTTCATGCCAGCCCCAGCTCTCAAATACCCATGCCAGCAAGATAGGAGATACGGTCGCTCCTAGATTGCCCCACATGTTTCCCCAGCCAAGTACCGAACCGACGTACTTGCCACCGACATCCTGACAAAATGCCCAGACCGACGCCGTTCCCAAATCTGTAGAAATAGCCACCAGTGAGAGTGCGGCCGTGATCGCCCAGGGATCGTTTAACCACAGGCACGCTATAAAGGCGAGCATACCGGAAAACCGAGTGATCGCCATGGGGATGCGGCGCCCCCATTTTAAGCCGACTCGGGGCACAAGCGCATCGGTAAGTCGTCCGCCTCCCAACATGCCTAGCCAACCGGCAAACATGGGAATGCTCGCCATCAAACCTCGTTCAAGAATGGGGACTTGGTGTGCTTCGAGCAGATAGCGGGGAAACCAAGTGACGAGAAAAACCCAACCAATGTTGGTACCAACCTGTGACAAACAACTTAGCCACAAACTATAACTCCTCAGTAGCTGTGACCAAGGGACTCGACCGACGGATCCGTGTGGACTGGGAGTATGCGGTGGGCGCCCACGTTCGATCAGCTCGACTTCAGCCGGATTGCATCTTGGGTGTTCTGCGGGTTGATTGCGTACGACGAAGAAGAACAGCAAAGCTACAGTCACGCCACTGGCCCCGTAAAGGATCATGACTGGCCGCCAACCGCTCATGTAAACTTTGGCGAGTTCTTCCGGGAAACACCCTTCCAGTAGTAGCCGGTGGAAACGTGTTGAATCGGCAGCCGATAATGTTTCTTGTCGTTGAACTCGTGCCATCATGCGCAGGGCTGAACGGTCAATGTTCTTCAGTGTATTGAACTCGTCAGCTTGAAAGAATTGCTCGTTTTCGATCAGCGCATTGAGTGCTGCGATAATCTGGTTCAGGTCCGAGTTGTCTAATTCAAAATCCAGCTCGTCAATTTCTTTGCCTGTTCGGTGCGCCGCAACCAAACGCCATTGACGCTGCAAGATTTTGATGCGAGCTTGAATCTTTTTCTTGCGTTCGCCGATTGGTCGATAGGATTCTGCAATTTGGTCTACCGTCGCCTGAACGTCGTCTGGCAATTGCGAGCGAACATACTGCAGTGCGCGTGGTAAATCTTTTTTGTCGGGGGGACTTAGGCGCAGGCAAAATCCCGGACCATCTCGCAGCGATTCTCCATCCAGCAGTGACGGCGTTTGTGGAGAAACGAACAGCACGATAAAGACAGCGGTCAAGACCGGAGCGATCGCCACGCCCAGCCGGCCGCCAAATGCAACCAAGCTGCTCGCAAAGCCTCGGTTCGAAAACGGAACCCACTTACTGACCACACTGGCGCTGGTGGGATAGGCTCCGGCTTGACCTGCTCCGTAGGCTGCACGCATCAAAAGCAAAGACGCAAAGCCGTAGCAAAACCCCATCATGGCCGTGAAAAATGACCAAGTCAGGATATATAAAGTTAACATCCCACGGGCGCCGAATCGGTCGCTCAACCATCCGGCTGGAACCTGCCCCAAGGCGTATGTGAGGAAGAAAACACTGAAGAAAATTCCCACCTGGAATGTGGACAGGTTGAGATCTTGTTTGATGAACGGTTCCGCGATACCCACACAAAACCTGTCTAGGTACAACAAGAACGACATCGCAACGAGGCTGCCGACGACCCCATGGCGGACTTGTGTTGGCCGGTGACGAGTTGGTTCGTTCATTTTGGTGTGTCTCGCAGCGTGTAGTCCATAGGATACACGATTTTCTCTGCGCTGCACCCACCGAAGGAACCACGTCGTCTCAACGAAGTTTATTCGAAGAGGGCTTCTAGATCTTGGTCTTCGTTCTGAAAAGGATAGTTCCTAAATAATGCCTCGCCCAAGCCAAGATATGGGTCGTCCAGGTCGTTTTTGAGGACGTCGCGATAGAGCCACTTGGTCAGTTGGTCAGGAGGCACGGGCCCTGTCGCCATGAGGTACTCATGAATCTGCGGACGCCGCACCGTTTCGTTCATGCGAGTGTCTTCGGTCAAGGCCTGCCAATCTGCCAGGTTGGTAGGAGGCCTCGGAACGCCCCTACCTCCGAACCCATTGGTCTGTGGCAGGCTGGTGGCGCGTGTCACAGCAGTGGCTCTTAGATTCACACTCCGTTTTAGTCCGCGTTCCGTACCAAAAATCGAAGCCCCGGCAGTCGTTGCCAGGTTGCCATACCCGGCAGATTCTACTCGGTGAGCTTCTGTGGGAGAATTCAATGCATGGCGGTGATATTCTTGGGTGACGTCGGTTAAAGATTTTCGGCTAAGACGAACAGCCTTGTTGAATTCAGTAAACTCCTTCAATGCTCGCAAGTACGAGACCGGGTCGTAGATGCCCGGGATAATGTCGAGTACTTTTCCGTCAGGAGTACATAGGTGCGTGGCGACATTTCCGTGTAAAGTTCGCCGGACCAGGGAGCCGTTGCCAAAATCAATGGTGACTCGCGGTACGGGACGGACCGATTCCCAGGTGGGTTCAAAGTTCTGCTGGATGTAATGAGCGATGCGTTCGTTGGAGAACAACACGGTTCTCGCGAGTCGAGCGTTCGTTCAGGTGAATCGTTGATCCAGCTGACCCATCAACTGAAACAATAAGACCGGCTTCTTGGATTCTTCGGCACGCCGGCAGGCGGTAAGGAAATTGGCGTGCCAGCGAATGTTTCCAGGTTTCACACGCGGGTTGTCCAAGTTTCTCGCAAGGTCGCTGGCCGGCATGGTGTCTGTTGTCGCCGCCAGTAGCTCGTCAGAGCTGGCAGATACTTCTACCGTTCGCTCGGTGACGGATTCGATGCCTCGCTTGCTAACATCAAGTTTAGGAATAGCGTTCGTGGCTACGATCTTCTCCACATCGGATTCGATAAAAACTTTGCCTCGATCGAAAACCGAATCATTGTCGGCAAAGACAGTCAGTCCAAAGGTAGTTGTCCAACTGCAAAACACAGCCAGCCGAATAAGTCGTTGCATCGCATCTTCTCCTGGGATCTTTGACATGTGCCCGGCCCCACAAGAAGCATTCTAGCGATAATCGGCGCAGGGACGTGTAACAGCTACGTAACAAGTAGCCGTATGACCTGATTGACCGCATCCCAGCGAGTCGGCTGTGAGTAGTGATAGACGCTGATCCCATCCGCGATGGGAGTAGGAACTCGGATGATGAACTCGATCCAGTCCGGACAGTTAAACGCTGAAAAAGCTAGCTGCATGCCCGCAATCAAATCCACGGGTTCTAAGTCTAAGTCTGGTATGAGAACTGGGCCAGTGTCGGTTTGATAGACCCAGTCACGCTCATTCACGTTCATCGTCTTAATGGGGTATTCGAGCGTGACGGTGTAGCGCGGTGTCTTGAGCTGTGTGGATGCGACGAGCACCTCGTTGGCCAACGTCGCATTGACAATGTCTTCAGCCGTTTCCAGCACTTCTCCTTTCGTGCGGGCAATGTCAAATCCAGCACGAGTGAAGGCATCTGACAACAAGCTGATCTGTCGATCCGGTTGATCACCCATGGATTCCGAGTGAAAAGGGACCGTCGTTCCCACCCGATCATAAGTTTTTATCGCCAGCATCTTTTCACGTCCCAGAACAGGTACAAAATCAGCATTCGGGTTCAACCATATGTTTGCATCCACGCCAACGATTTCGGTCTTACAATTGGCCCCCAGCACAAATTCCTCACGGAAACCGTGTTCGTCTTCGATCGTACAGACGCAATCTAGTTGTATCCGAGGTGTATTCAGTTCATACGGAGGCTTGTGGCTAGCGGTCCGCGACGGCTTTTCAGCCCAGTCCGTGCAAAAATAAAGGAACGAACGAGAAAAATCGACGGTCTTCATCAGGTTTTAATCCTGGGAAAGGTGGGTGATTTGAAGTTTTTTACAGAAAAGTTTCCAATAGTGTACATATGCTGTTGACTGTGTACACGCGTATATTAAATTACACCAGTACAGGTTGGGTACCGATGTTCAGGTTACCAGTTTGAGTGACACCTGATTAGCTCGTAAAACATTTCGGGAAGTACCGGATGAATCGTGGCGTAAAAAGGTTGAATTCTTTATGGCGGATTTGTAGGTCCCGTCAAGTAGTTTGAATACGGATAGTTTGAATACGGAAAAGGAAACTTGAAGTACGAAATCTTGTTGTTTTCTGACTGATGCAGCGACGTCAGCAGGTGATTTCACCAGCGTTTTGCTTTAACGGAGTAGAAACTATGTCATTATTGGACTCGCTTACCAAGCGCCAGCGGCTCGTCTTTGATTTCATTCGCGACAAAATCCAAAACCGAGGATATGGTCCTACGGTGCGTGAGATTGGCGAGCATTTTGATATTAAGTCTCCCAATGGTGTGATGTGTCATTTGAAGGCGCTGGAGAAAAAAGGGTTGATCACACGTGAGCCAAATATGTCTCGGGCAATCCAATTGGCTCCTGAAGTCGAGGACAAAGGGTTGCCGTTGTCAGGACAAGTAGCTGCTGGAGTCATGCATCCGGCCTATGAACAAACGGACCGGGTCGACTTTGGGGCGATGTTTTCTAAAAAGAATATGTTTGTACTGAAAGTCAGCGGCGATTCTATGATTGACGCTCACATCAACGATGGCGATTTTGTGGTGGTGAAAAAGCAACGTAATGCCTCGTCCGGACAAATGGTGGTTGCCGAGACAGACGACGGAGAAGCAACGTTGAAATATTGGTACCCCGAAAAGAATCGGATTCGGCTACAGCCAGCCAACCGATCGATGTCACCAATCTATTCACGCAATGCTCGGGTTACCGGGATTGTTGTTGGTGTTGTCCGGAAACTGTAAGTCAGGCTCTCTGCTTCCACCCTGTCTGATGGCTTTACGATGTTTATCGTCCAGCCTTAGACACTGGCGATTTGAAAGTTGTCGGGCCAGGCTGGTGCTCGCAGCAGGGCGGTAAACGATGGGACGATCTTTTTTGCGGAGCCACACATGCCTCCCCGTTGGTACTCGGAGTTGTCTCAAGCCACATACTCCGACGATCATTCCTAAAAAGAACCAGGGGGCTGGATAAAGAGGCAGTTCGAGTTCAAGAAAATTAAAAAAATGGAGTGGCCAGCCCAAGGATCACAATCCAAAGGTCAGGTTGTAAAATTAGCGACGATGAATGCGATTTGGAACAGCCTCAAAGCGCAGGAGTCTGACCTGGCAGCAACGATGGTGCCCTTCTCCGAAAATGCCGTCCGCGATGTTTTCTGGGAGGGTGAATTCTTCCGTACGGGCAAGCTTCCAGCTTGTCAACTTGTTCCACCCTTTAACAAATTACACCCGACATGTGGTTGCAGATGTGGTTAGGCGGATACAACAATATCACAATTTAGCAATCCAACGATTTGTGTTATCCTGCGCGCAGTGTAGGCACCAGTGAAAGAGAAAGTACTATGGCTCAAGAATTGAACTTCAAGCAGGAACTCACGGGTTTTTTCGGTCAACCCGCTTCGGAGAATCCGACACAGGCGATGATCGAAGCGGCCTACCGCCATCATGATTTGTTTTGGCGGTATTTGACGATTGAAGTGGCGCCTGAGGGTTTGGCGGATGCCGTTCGGGGAGCACGAGCTATGGGGTTTCGAGGTTTTAACCTCACCATTCCCCATAAGGTATCCGTGATACAGCACTTGGACGGTTTGGGCGAGTCGGCATCCTTGATGGAGGCAGTCAACTGTGTGGTACGTCGTGGCGATGCGCTCGTGGGTGAGAATACCGATGGAAAGGGATTCGTTAAATCGCTGAGTGAAACAACGGACCCCTCAGGAAAGAATGTGGTTATATTGGGTGCCGGAGGTGCTGCACGCGCCATTGCTGTCGAACTGGCATTGGCAGGTGTTCCCAAGATACGGATCGTAAATCGTAGCGAACAGAGAGGTCGGGAACTTGTAGACTTGCTGAACGACCGAGTCCCCGCCGAAGCAGAATTCGTTTTATGGGAAGGTGATTACCGTGTTCCGGAGGATGCCGAAGTGGTCGTCAATGCCACATCGATTGGTCTCTATCCCGACGTCGATGCGCGGATTCCGCTGAATGTCGACAGCCTGCAGTCCCACATGGTCGTATGTGATGTGATTCCCAACCCACTAACGACTCGACTGGTTCGAGACGCCGAGTCCAACGGTTGCAGAGTGATTGATGGCCTTGGCATGCTTGTCAATCAAGGTGTGGTGGCTATCGAGTACTGGACCGGCGTGGACCCGGAAACCGGACCCATGCGAAAAGCGCTGGAAGATATCTTTGGCGCACCATAGAAAGCATATTCTCCACGGAGCATCCTATGAATCAACGATTCTCTCGTCGCGGGCTATTCGCGGGATCGCTGGCTGGAGTCGGAGCCGCTGCGGTGGGGGGGGCGGTACCTTCGTTTGGGGGGGGCCGTGAGACGCGGACAGCCTCAGCATTTCGATATGGTTTGAACACGAGCACGATTCGAAAGCAGACGCGTGATCTGGCAACTCAAATTGACATTGCGGCGGCTGCCGGCTACGACGGAATCGAACCGTGGATCGGTGACATTGAGCAGTACCGTGGATCCGGAAAACCCTTGAAGGACATGAAGAAGCGGTGCGCGGATTTGGATTTGGAGGTGCCGAGTGCGATTGGATTTGCCGAGTGGATTGTGGACGATCCTACGCGGCGAGCCAAAGGCTTGGAGCAAGCGAAACGAGATATGGAAATGTTGGCTGCGATAGGCGGGACGCACATCGCAGCACCGCCTGTAGGCGCAACCGACGGCGATGAGAAACTATCAATTTTGGCGATTGCCGAACGTTATGCCAAGCTTCTGGAGGTTGGCCGGCAGGTTGGAGTGGTGCCTCAAGTCGAAGTTTGGGGGTTCTCGCGAAACCTTTCCCGCCTGGGCGAAGCGGTTTGTGTGGCCGTCGAAGCGGGTGATCCGGATGCCTGCCTGCTTCCGGATGTGTACCATCTCTACAAAGGTGGCTCCGATTTCGCTGGGTTAAAACTATTGGGGCCGCGCGCCGTGCATTGTTTTCACGTGAATGACTTTCCGGCGATCCCGCCTCGAGAACAGCTGACCGATGCTCATCGTGTCTATCCAGGGGATGGTGTGGCCCCATGGCAAGAGATATTATCGACTTTGCACGCCAATGGTATCAGTTGTATGTTGTCGCTGGAATTGTTCAATCGAGACTATTGGAAGCAGGATGCCCACACCGTAGCACGGACTGGCTTACAGAAGTGCCGGCAGGTGGTTGCGAAATCGCTTAACAACATGGACGCTGCGAACTAATCCAAATATTCACGCCGACGTAGCCACCCTTGATTTCTCAAGATTCTTCACATCGACAGGGCCATCGCGGACAGGTCATTCTGCTGTTTTCGTATGGTTTTGGAAATGCGGCGGCATACGTTATCGCGCGCACGATTGCAGATAGCGCATTTCTTAGCCACATCGGTCCAGATCGACTTCCGGCAATGTATATGGTGACCGCCGGAGTCGTGGCATTGACATCTGTGATGTACGGTGCTGTGGTGCGACGGATGGCATTGAAGCAAGTGGTCATTCTCACGCTGATCCTGTTGGGGATCAGTTCGGCTCTGGTGCCCACGCTGATGAACGAGTTTTCCGGATCCTTAGCCGTGTTTGCTGGAGTGTACTTGTTGGCACAAGTTCGTGGCAGTTTGGGTACCATTCAATTTGCTACGCTGTTCAACGAACAGTTTACCCACCGGCCGGAGCGTTTCGTGGGACTTGTTGGAGCCGGCGCTACCTTGGCAGGAATCGTTGTGGGGCTCTCAATCGGCTTTGTTTCGAAAATGATCGAAGTCGAGATGTTGATGTATGCAGCAGCCATCATCGATCTGATGACGATCGTTCCTGTTATCCTGCTTCCTCGGCAGAGTGAGCGAATCTTTGATGATCCTGAAATGGAGCAGCAAAATGTGGAAAGACCACGATTATTTGATGCTCTGCGGTCGAGTTTTGTGCTTGGCATCGCCGGCGTCGTTTTGTTGAGTGTCTTGGTAGCGACTGTCGTGGAATATCAATGGAAGGTGACGGCTGCCACGGAATTACTTCGAGATGAAGAATTGATGGCACAATATTTTGGGTTCTTTTATGGGGCCGTTTACTTATTGACCGGAATACTGCAATTTGTCGTGACCGGGCATGTCCTGCAGCGTCGTGGAGTCCTCGTTGGTCTACTCGTTTTTCCTGTCGCATTGATGATCTCGATGGTGACAGCCGTTGTATTTTCGATCGGGCGATTGCCGCTGTGGACGATGACGATGACCAAGGGGTGTGATATGTTCCGCAGGAGCATGCATGATCCCTCGATCCAAGTCCTCTACAGTCCTCTAGACGTTGGGTTACGTCGGCAATCCATTACCATGGTCGCTGGGATCGTCAAGCCATTGGCCGAGGCAATGGCGGGTGTGTTGTTGGTGGTGTTGTCACCTTGGATTGCTGTTTTTCAATTTTCCTGGCTGGTGGTGGCTTTGGTGGTGGCCTGGTTAATCATCGATTTCTCTGTTTTTCGGGGCTATATAAGGCTCAAATCTGGGGATTAACGATTTCTTAACACGCTCTTTATTTAATATTCATGCACGATGTCTAAGTTCCATGGCGATCTAACTGACACATACTCAAAGGAGTGAGCGCCGTGCAATTGAGGGAATTGAATCCTTTGGTAAGAATCCATTTTAGGTCTCTATCCGCTGCCCCAGACGTGGTACAGGATTGTCCTGCAGCGTGGGATTGGCGCGTCATCGTGGCGTTTACTGCCATTGGTTGCTGCATACTCTACCTGTTTTGAATCTAGCTTGGCTGAGGTGATCTGAGTCTCAGTGGCGAACGATTGCTGTTTTTTGCGAGCGGGAGATCCTGCCAACGTTGCCGATCAGACTAGTTATCACGTCGAAGTAACTACAGATGGCTGGTTTTCACGCCCCGATCATGGAGCATTCGATGATCAGGGTCGGTTGTGGCTCACCACTGACAGCGACCATGAGTTAACCGGATTTGGTGATGGAATTTATGCTCTGGATACACAAGGATCAGGCCGGGCTCTGCCCAAGTTGTTTTTTCGTGGGCCACGCGGTAGTTCGGTGAGCGGCGTGTGCTTGACTCCTGATAACAGAACCTTGTTCGTTTCGGTACAACACCCGGACTCTGTATTTCTCAAGCCATCCACTCGTTGGCCAGATTTTCAAGAAAACATCCCACCTCGTCCAGCTGTCGTTGCGATCACACGATGCGATGGCGGAAAGATTGGTCAGTGAATAGAGTGCGTGCAGTTTCCACGAACAAGGAGCAGAGCGTCCACGTTTTGATGACGAAGTGGGCAATGGATTACAGCAAGTCGCTTACGTTTTCTGGCGGTCGACCAAGTCGAGCCTGATTTCCCTTGACCACAATGGGACGTTGGATGATTTCAGGATGTGCGGCCATCCGAGTTGTCAATTCGTCCGGATCATTCGTCGGTGGTAAATCCAACGAGCGATGTTCTTTCTGACGAATTAATTCTACAGGCTGCATTCCCAGTTTTTTAAGCAGACCCTTGATCGTCTTAACGTCGGGGGGATCAATGAGATACTCGATAACGTCTGGGTCGTAACCGTTTTCACGCAACAACGCTAAAGTTGTACGGCTTTTGCTGCAACGAGGATTGTGATAGATCGTGATAGTCGACATGGTGCTTTTGGTTTGTTTCTGTTGTCCTGAGTCGTAAGTTCGTAAGAATCGAAATCTAAAGCGGATGGGCTGTTGGATGAATTGTAAATGGGAGGGCGAAGCTCATGCTGAGCTGAGTAGGATAGGTTTCTAACGTGTTTAAGTTCAGCAGGAGCCTCGACCTCTGAAAAAAGACCAGTAGCTCAACAGCCTGCAAACGCGTCCGGTTACCATGATCTGCTGCAAGCGACTTCTGAGGCAGGGTTTCAAAACCAGGCTGACCCGAAGTCTGAACAAGAGAGATCTATGTTCTCGCTATGCCACACTCATGCGTTTTAAAGGTCGTTTTCATCTGACACTGCGCTGTCGTCCAACCGTGCAAACATGCGTTTGATGTCGCGTGCACCCAGCGGAATCACCACGAGGATCAGCAGAATGAACGAGCCAATGCCGACACACAATACGATTTCCCAAAATCGCAACCAAGGAATTGTTGCCAACATCAATCGTCTCCCTCGGTGATAATTTGCGGTTGTCTGTCAGGAAATACCAGAGAGCCAACGATAAACAATACGATTACCAGTAGATAGCTGGCTAACATGATCGTGTGATTATTGACATATTCGGCGACGCGTGTTACCTCCACACTTCCCGCCTCATCGAGATGGCCTAGCCAGGATGCCAGCTGATGCTGGATGTTTGTGGCGAACAAAGCAGTGATGTGGACGAATCCTCCGATCAAACCGATCATGGCTCCCGTTGACGAGGCTCGTTTCCAGTACATTCCTCCCAGAAAGCAGGTCGTGGCACCGCTCAGCCATACTGATCCTGTAATGATCAGGTAAGGCCATATTTCATCGGGCAACGAAAACCAAATGCCAACCAGGATGAGTGTGATCCCTATCAATAGGACTAACCACCTGGTAATGCGAATGCTTTCTTGGCTTGTTAGCTTACGTCCCAGCAACGGCTGGATGACGTCTTGGGATCCGACCGTCGCGAAAGCTAATAGATAGCTGTCGTGAGTCGACATGAAGGCTGCCATCAGCCCGGCCATCAGGAACCCCAACAATCCCGTGGGAATCAGCTTGCCCAACAACAACGGCATCCCATAGTTGGCTCGTTCTGGATTGGCGGCCATGGCGTCGGGACCGAAATACGCGGCTAATCCTTCGGGACCGGAAGGCAACGTCAAAAAAATGTAAGCTACCAAACCCCATAATCCGGGAATGGCAAATCGTGAGAAGAGACCGGTTGAGGCCAATAAAAACGTTCGACGCGTGGTAGCCTCGCTGTCGGTGGTTAGGGACCGTGTTGTATTCGGAGCCCAACACATAATTGCCGCCGACGCCACAAAGACTTGTGAAAGGACATAGGCCCAACCGTAATTTTGAGACAACGTTGGATTAAATGCAGCTTCGCCTCTGACAGCGAACCAGCCTTGGGTCACGCTTTCCCAGCTGAGTTCGGGGTGGTTGAAACAATATCCCAATCCCAACGTCATGCCCAGGCCGATGACGATGAACTGAATGTAATCCGTGACGATGACGGCTACCATGCCGCCCAAAATCGTGTAGGCCAAGACTAGCACCACGAGCAGTGTTGTGATGACTTTAATGATCAGTTCGACATCTTCTACACCACCATAGCCTGTCGCGTAGGTGAGGAATGTGGCACCCATTTTGGGGAACGGGCTCATGTTCACCACACCTGCGACAAAGCAAATAACGCCTGCTGTGATCCGAACATTCCGCCCAAAGCGGATTTCGAAGTATTCTGAAAGTGTTGTCAACTTCATGCGACGTAAACGCACAACTCCGATGCCGGACACACCGATCAAGATCGCAATGACACTCCATAGCAATGGTGTTATCAGGAATGCAAAGCCAGCCTGAAACCCTTCGGCTGCCGCGTACATCACCGTGACCAGACCCAGTTCGGTACCAATGTACGTCGCCGCGTTCAATGCGGTTCCAGCAGCTCGTCCTCCTATTAGATATCCGGCCGAATTGTGAATGTGCCGGTTAACGTAGATGCCCAGCAGCACGGTGCCGATCAGATAAGCGATCACAATGGCTGCGTCAATCTGAGAAAAGTGTGTCTCAAACATATTGGTTAGATGAATGTCTCTCGGGACTTATGGGCCGTAGTGCTCAAATGATTGAGTTTTTTGGTTCGCGATTCAGGATTCAGAGTTGAGGGTTGTCCAGTCCTGCATCGAGCATCCGACATCGCTTGTCAACCTTCTTCTCGCATTCAGAATCAGCGATCTTATATCCGTCACCACCGTTTCGGGAGCAATTGAGGTGACCTCGATCGACTACCAGGCTCGACGGGAAATCCTAAGCGACCAAGTGACGTGATGTCAGTTTAACACCTTATCAAGGACCTTTCCGTGCACGTCGGTGAGCCTACCTTCGATGCCGTTATGGTAGAAGGTCAAACGGCGATGATCTAGCCCCAGCAGATGCAGAATGGTTGCATGGACATCGTACACTGTCGTGATTTTGTCAGAAGCTTTGTAGCCGAATTCGTTGGTTGCCCCGTAGCTGTATGGTGCTTTGACTCCGACCCTAGCCATCCAGGTTGTAAAGTCTGATAGGTTGGGGCCACGGTCAGTAGCCTCTTTTTGAAATGTCGGTACATGGCCGAATTCGGTACACCATAGGACAAGTGTGTTTTGCAGGAGGCCTCGCTGTTTCGTGTTCGCTAATAATCCTGCTACCGGCTGATCCAAAATAGGGCCATGTATACGGTATTGTTTTTTCAATATTTTGTGTCCATCCCAATGAGTAATGTCCTTCCTTCTGAAGAGGGCACCTTTGAAATCGCGTTGCCCAATCAAGGTTTTACTTGCGTGGGCTCAGAGGTTTTAAGCCAACAGTATGAATGGAACGTCTATGGGTTAGATTTCGGCGTTCTGCGTTCAGTGTTTGAGTACATGGTCGCGTGCATACAACGACAAACTCAGCCGAAAGTCAGTACCATAGAAGGCGGATATGAAGTCGTGCGTTTGGTGGAAGCGGCATTACAGTCCGCGAGAACCGGTCAATGGGTTTTGGGAGACATTCTATGACGAGGCGTGCAGATGCACATATTCACTTATTCGCTAGAGGCTATCAGGACAAATCTTTTGCATCGAGGCCTGGAGTCTCGATCGACGAAGTCTCCTGTTATGATTCGCTCACTCGTGAGCACGATGTGGCTGCAGCGTTAGTCGTCGGTTACGGGGGCGAGGACTGGTGCGTTGAAAACAACGAATACCTGGCGAAGCAATCTCCGCAATACGATTGGATCCAGCCGGTAGCTTACGTCGACATCGATTCGACTCCCACCGTCCAGGATCTGCACAACCTACAGAGAAAAGGATTTGTTGGGGTCAGTCTGTTCGTCTTTGGCGATAACGCTGAGCGACTTGGGCAGATACCAACCAGCTTTTGGAGTTGGGTCGACCAGCGCCGATGGATCGTTAGTGCCAATTCGGCAGGGGACGCGTGGACCGCCTGGCAACCGATCCTGGAACAGTTCCCGCAATTACGTTTGCTTGTTTCACATTTGGGACTACCTCCTGCAACAGCGACACCGCCCGAGTCTCAGCAGACAGCTCGTGCTATGCGATCGGTTACGGAGCTTGCCAAGTTTCCTGGCGTCCGTGTGAAACTGAGCGGTTTCTACGCCCTCACCTTACCTGGACACGACTACCCCCACGAAGCCGCCTGGCCGTATGTGGAGCAACTGACAGAATCCTTTTCATGTCAACGTTTGCTTTGGGGTTCAGATTTTAGTCCGTGCCTGGACTGGATTACCTTTCCGCAGACGATGGATCTTTTCGACAAGATGCCGTTCCTGACAGAATCTGATGTGGCAATGATTACGGGTGAAAATCTGCTTGCGCTGCTCGATGAAGTGGAGTGAATTCTTCGTAGCGAAATGACACCAGGGGATTTACAATACCGTAGTTCTCAAAGGAAAATTGAAGATCGCAACGACGGTGGAGAACTCAAATGATGAACGAAATCAATTCGTCAAACAGGATGGAGAACTCACCCGTTCACTGAATCCCAGTGTAACTCCTAGCGTGCTGGTGGGTTTTCGAAGAGCCGCGAGTTCCTCCAAAATTCCCACCGTTTTAGATACGTCAAAACAGACAATCGCTGTCGTCGCGGGTACAAGTCTGTCATTCGAAACGGACTTTGCGCAAGTGTCGCTGGTCTTCAACACTCAGGCATTGCTTGGCATTTGTCGTTTTATTCCCCAAGAAACTCACTTCAATAGGCTTTTTTTGATAAATAGTCTCTTGGAAAACTCAGGTAAACCCTTCAAAATGAAATGGTTGAGGTGCTATCTTCAAATGTTCCTCAGCTTTTCCAGTATTTACGAAAGGAACCAGCCGTGATCCAGCGTTCTGCATCTTGGACCTTGCTTTTTCTAGTCTTAGCAATTTGGCATCCCTTACTTGCCACCGCTGCAAAGTTTGATCCGGCCCATGTTCCGGCCGACTCAAAATGGGTCCACCATGTTGATCTTGAGGCCATGCGATCTTCACGGGCAGGTCAATGGATGCAAAAAAAATGGGGTGATCACAAAAAGGTTGCGGACAAAATTGCAGATGTCATCGACAAGACTGGTGTCAACCTATTCGAGGACGTCCTGGACGTCACTCTTTACGATCACCGGTTCAAGAAACACCATGGTGTGTTGACGGTCAAATTGACCCATGTCGATACGCAGAAAATGTTGGCGACTCTACGAAAGGAACACCCGGATGTTCGCCTAAGCACCTACGACGGAAACCGCTTTTACACTTGGCAAAAGGAAACTCGCGGTGGCGAGCCGTTTTATATTACAGGAACAGTCTACGACGAGAAGATTTTGATTTTTTCAAATAATCATGTCGATGTCATGAACACAATCGATGTACTTGCCGGAAAAGCAGCTGGCCTGCCAGAATCTTCTCCGTTGGCAGCGAATCCACCAGAAGGCACCATCTGGTTGGCACGGGCGGTTGCGATGAGCGGAGTTGATCTTCCGGGAAATTGCCCTGTCTTAAAACAGTGTGATCAGTTGGCCATTGCGGCAGGACAGCAGGGCGAAGATCTGTTTTTGAACTGTCATCTCCTGGCGAATTCGGTTGATGTCGCGACGAATGCGATAAATGTTATCAATGGATTTCGCAGCTTGGCACTGCTCCGGTTCGGTAGTGACGAGTGCTTTGCCCGTGTAATGAATCAAGCTACGGCTGTAAGTGATGATCAGCACATCAAAATAACCTGGAAGTGCAGTGATAAAGACTTTTTTCAGGTCATGAAGAAAGTGAAAGAACACTGTAAAAATGGGTGCGGGAAATGGGGCGACGGCGGTCCTGGAAGTTGGTATGACTGGAAAAACGACAAATCTGGCAGCGATAAGAAATCAAAACGTCGTGCCTGGTGGAAAAAATATGTGCGGCGTACTTATAAAGACCATAGGCAGCAGAAGTGTCAGGACTGCAGCAAAGATAAACCCTGCGAAAATTGCTTGAAAGCAGGCGACTGCGAAACATGTAGCGACGGTGAAACTTGTCCCCAATGCAAACCATCACAGGGGGACGAGCAGTCCGCAAACGATTCCTCGTTCGCTAATCTTCCAAACATTGTTGATATTGGAGCCCAGGCTGAAGAGTTTTCAACGCTGGCTACGGCGGTCCAGGCAGCCGATCTTGTTGAGACGCTGAGGGGACCAGGCCCTTTTACGGTTTTTGCACCGACGAACGAAGCATTTTCCAAATTGCCCCCAGGTACTCTCCAGTCACTTTTGGAACCTGACAATCGACAACAGTTAATAGACCTGCTCAAACTTCATGTAGTTTCTGGTCGCGTTTTGGCGGCCGATGCGGTCAAATTGTCGAAAGCTCCAACACTTCAGGGAAGATCGCTTCCAATCCAAGTACTCGAGGATGGTGTGCATTTGGGAAACGCTCGGATCCTGAAAACGGATATCCAAGGGAACAATGGTGTGATCCATGCGATCGATTCGGTCCTCGTTCTACCCCCTCGTGAGACAAACGCGAATAACATTCTCTACGACTTCCAGGACAATTCGGCAGATGATTCCTGGCGATCAATCAATGACAATGTCATGGGTGGAATTTCCGAAGGGGGATCCGAGGTTTCTCCGGAGGGTACCCTTGTCTTTTCAGGGAATTTGTCTCTAGAAAATCGTGGAGGCTTTGCATCTATTCGCTCAAAGTCCAGCGAACTTGGCCTGCAGAACGGTGACCAACTTGTAGTCCGTGTTCGTGGTGATGGCCGGCAATATTTTCTGAATCTGCACGTACCCACCAAACGCATGGCTTTCTCTTACCGGGCGTCAATCGATACCGAGGCTGATCAGTGGCAGGAAATTACAATTCCCCTGTCTGAATTCTATGGTACCTCCTTCGGGAGACGCGTTTCGGACGCAAAACTAAACCCCGAAGAAATCAACTCGCTTGGTTTTCTCATTGCGGACAAGCAGGAAGGTCCTTTTAACCTAGAGATTGATTGGATCAAGGTAGAATAATCCCCTGCAGCAGTTGCATGCCTGTCTTAGCAATCTTCCCCAACCGAGCACATCTTCCGCCAGGTCTATGCTGACCTTTATCAGGGCAAGTATGGGCACTGGTGGCCCATCGTCCAGCAGTCGGTGGCCGCTTTTGCCTTGTACTTAGACGAGGAGAAGATCGACCGGAAGTGGTCGTGCACATGCGGACTTGGTAGCACAGCATTTTCAACGTGCGCACCCCTATAATGAGAGATTCGACTTGGTAGACTACCCGAAATCAAAATTCCTATCAGTTTCGTTGGAGGCCCTTCAAATGAATCGTTTCTTGGTTGTTGACTTCGTAATCCTCGCGGCACTGGGCATTGTTCTCCTGCAAGGCAATTCGCAAACGGCCGTAGCTGAGGACACTGTACCGACCGCCAACGCTGCTTCTGAGACGGGCACCCCCGTGACTCAACTTGACGCAGATTCGCTTTCTTTTAAAAGAAGTACCGAAGCCAGCGTACGAACGGTAGGAGACCGCCTGAGAGATTCCGTCAGCATCCTGGATTTCATTCCGCCTGAAGAGCACGAGGCGATTGCCAGAAGAAGCAGCACCTACGACTGCACTCCAGACTTCCAGACAGCTCATGACTTTTGCGTCAAAAGCAGACAAACCTTGTTGATTCCGGCAGGGAAATACACGCTGGAGTCTCCTGTGACTGGAGTGATGATCAGCATGCGGGGAGACGGCGCCAACAACACGACCATTCACGGCACCTTCCGGTCCGGGTACATGTTTGACTTCACTGGATCCCGGCCCTACAGATCTATCCGTGATCTGGAGTTTGTAGGTGGGGGACCGAACGGCCGCGGTAGGTACGGCGGAGCGGGTGCGATCCGAATTAGTGACGCGTGGGTTACAAACATAGAGAATCTTAATTTGGTCAACCTAGGTGGTGGCATCAGCCTGGATCGATCCTTCGACTCTAAAATATCTGGCATTAAAGCGGTCTATGTTACCCAGCCGATCACCGCGACGATTGCGAACGATATGATCGTTGAACATGTTTATGGTCTTAATTTTACTGGCGGTTATGGAATCAAAATCAACGGTGGCTCGAGCATAGGTATCAGGAATACCACTTGGGAACGCGGGGCTGGGTCATCAGCCATCGACCTCAGGGCCTGCGCCAACGTTACCATTGACAATTATTACTCAGAAAAGTCTATGGGTACGGACATAACGCTTGGGGCGGACAAATACGGTCCGTGTTACAACGTGACCATCACCAGCAGCGGATTCACCGCAGCCTCGGAAACTGTCATAGATGCGGATGCTGTGTTGGGACTCAAGATTGATCAATGCGGACTAAAATCTGGTGCGGACGTCGAAAAAACATTCTTGAAACTGGGCACTGTTAGTGGAGTGGGCCCGGTGACCGCACGCGTGGGACACATCACCCAGATAACACCCAATACCGACAATCCTCCGCAAAGAACTCGGCCATTTGTTAAATTTTCCAGTGATAATTCCCGTGTTTTCCTCTTTAATCCGTGCAATGCTGTTGGTGACGGTACGGCTGCTGATGAAAGGAACCTGGCCCCGCATACTCAGCCAGATGAAAGGGGGAGGCGAGTTAATCTCGTAGAGCATCCCGTCCCAACCATAGGCTCCCTCCCAGCCAACTTGTCTGCGACCAGTGACGGAATTTCCTATGGTCCAGAATCGCCTGGCATAAAAATCATCGCAGAGACGTACGGAGCGGCAAGAGTGACTCTATTCGGTACCATCTCCAACAGTGATGGAACATCTCCGACATCTTCCATCCGACTGACCAATGCTGAAATGGGCGAGTCGGGAACTGCAATTGTCGTGTCACCTGCGTCCGGAGGATCTTTTCAGGTCACCGTACCTGTCTCGGTAAAACCTGGCGTCAATAAAATCACTGCAAGCGTCAATCAGGAACAAGGGCAGAAGGGAAATAACTCGCTCACGGTTACGGACCTGGTAGTACTTTAAGTTTCGCCCCAGAAAACCTCGTAGGGTTGCGTATAGGGATGGTCATGGCTGATGCGCATTTGCCTCATCTCCGTGTCGACGATGAACGAAAAGATAATTCCAAACATGGGCTGAACTGCGTGAGCTGCCAGTCGTACTCACAGCCGATCGCCACACGCGATCGAGACTCATGTCGGCACTCACATACCGCCGATACTTTTCGCCGTTTACCTTGCAAGATTGGAAGCACGCTTGATTGACCGTTTTTTGATTGCCGGTTACCTCACGGCCTTCTTGGCCGCTACAGCCTCACAGCTACCAGCCGCCGAATTAGTCCACGCTGAATTCCGGCCCGACCATTATCAGTTTCAGGCTGGCAGCCAGCTGCACGGGCGGATAGCTGACCAGTACAAGCACACGGGTCCCCGTGGCGGACACTTTTTGGTTCACCTGGTGAACGATCAGGATCAGGAAGTTCACATCGAGGACGTACGTCTGGACGGTGTTTCGCTGAACAAAGGACTCAAGTCGCTGCGCGCTCCGTTGGGAAGACACTACCCGATTCATAGCCTTCATTTTCAGGATCCAGCACTCGAGCCGTGGCCTGAGAAACCGGTCCTGCTACAGTTGGGGGAACCGATCTGGTACACGATTCAACCCCGAATCATCCAGCCCGGACAGTCAGCACACATCACGGTTCGGACTCGTCACGCGCTCAGCCGGAATGTCACGGTGTCGGTCATGTTGAATGACGGTCGGGAGTTGAAGGCACTTGTTGAACCGAATGAGCCGCAGCTGTGGATCACGTTTGCTGGTCTTAACGACACGCTGGATCGCTGGACGATCTACGTCGAAAAACATGCCGAGTCGGACCTTGTGCTGGATCGTGTGTTCCTCAATGGAACCGATGTGACAGACGTGGCGAAAATTGGTGCGGTGCGGTTTTATCGACAGTTTACGCCGGTTGTCGTACCACTGTCTAAATCGGTCGTCTACGGGTCTCGTCATCGGATCGAAATCACGACCACCGCGGGACATCGCCTTGTCGAATCGGTGCGGGCGTGGAATGACTTCTTTCCGATTATGATGTACGGTCACGGGGAGCATGGAATCACCGACCGCGAGCGAGCCATCTCACTAACAGAAGAGTTGAGGGCTCATCACTTTAACACCAACCTGGGGGGTGGTGGCGGTGTGCTGGGCGGTTCGCCGGCGTCGCTGCGTGTGATGCGCCGGGCCAACCTGTGGTTGGTGACCAGCGGCAAGCCACAACTGTTTCCCTTTGTATCGGAGTCGGTATGGGCGCTCGAATTGCAGGACGAACCTGACGCGAACGATCCGCAGATCGTGCCTGACAATTTTCCAGTGAAAGTCGACCACCGCATCGGTTTTTCGGCGATGTACAACGTGGGCCTGATGGAAGAAAAGAACGCGCTAGCGCCCCATAAACCTATCTGGCTACAGATCAATCACACGGGCGCGCCACAAAACCATTTTATCTACGGTCGGCTGGCAGACGTGCACTGCCATGATCCGTACCATCGAGGTTCAGCTACCAATCCTAAATCGATTCGCCGCGTCTTTAGCCAAGGAGTCTCTGCCTATCTTGGGGGGCTTCCCAATCCGAATCACCTGACCCTGCTAACGACCAAACGTGAAGACCACAACGATCCTCGCTGGCCTTTTGGTGAAGAGATCCGTTTGGAGGCCTATTACGCTCTGGCCTGCAGTGCCAAGGGCATGTCGTACTGGCTCTACCACAACACCGGCGCGGCGAACTCCCCGCCATTGCTGGCTGAAATAGGACGTGTCAACCTGGAAATCGCCACGGCAGCTCCGTGGCTGGCCAGGGCCCAGGCCGTGGATGAGTTGGTGACGACAGCGCGGCACTCGATCAGTCCGATGAGTCTCGAATCGGAGGCACAAGTATTCCAGCAAGTGCTACTTGTGGGCGACGAGGCATTAATTCTTTTGTTGACCAACGAGACCTACCAGGTAAGTGAAGATAGGCTGGAGTACGAAACACTTCACGACGTCACGCTCCGAATCGCACGGCCGCCGTGGCTTCAAGCGAACACCTGTATCGCAATTGCGCATCACGGGGTACATCAGCTTCCCGCCAGGTGGGACGAGAGCCGGATCGAAATTGACGTTGACCGACTCGGGCTTACGATGATGATCGTCATCGGGGACGACGAGTTGCGTCAACAAATTGGCCAACGATATCGGAAGGTGGTCGAACAGTCACAACACGACGTGGCACGCACCCAGTCCGAGCGCAAAACACTGCTGGGCCAATACGCGCGGATCAGAAAGCAAAGGAGCGCCGACGGAATTGTCGCCCGCTCCAGCTTCGAGCCAACGCAAGATGAAGATTGGATCGACGGTTGGGTGATTCGAGACGGCGCGCAGGTAGACGATAGTGTAGCTAGAACCGGCAGCTATTCGGTGCGCTGCGACCGAGAAAATCGAGGTATGTACAGTGGTGCGATGATCGTCGCGGCGGGTACGACGTTTCACGTCCGTGCATACCAGAAGTCAACCGTTGACGCCGGGATCGGTAGTATTCTTTTTATTCGCTATTTAAACAAACAAGGCCGCGAGATCGGGAGCGCGTACGGCTCACCCGCGCCAGCACGTACGACCTGGGAACCGATTCAAGCCGAATTCACAGCACCTGAAGCAACCACCAAGGTACAATTATTTCTGGGCAACTCGTCGCCGCGGGGTGTGATCTGGTTCGATGATGTTTTGCTGCGCTCGAGATAACCGGTTTTCCCGGTGCTAAGACTGGGTAGCCCGGCAATCATGTATTGATTGGGTTGCTTGAATGGAACCACGGTACGCTTCTAATCACAGGTGTGGATCGTGCTCCTATCTTGCCATCAGGGCTGTCATTGCGTTCTCCCTAAATTGCCTATGCTTTCACGTGGGTATGCTTGAGTCCCAGGTAGAGATCGCCACCTCCGGCAGGTCCGAATTTAGTTCCTCACTGCGAGTCATAGCAGGAGTGCAACACGTTCATTCTTGGAATTTGGAGTTCCCCCTGGTACGATACCGGAAATCAAATTTCCTATTAGCTATGGGATCGTGGTTTTCAGGACCGAGGAGTCATCCCACGTCTTTTGTTTGAAATAGATCTCGATGAGATTCGTCGTCTCGGCATTGAAGATCATTTTCAATTTGTCGAGTTTAAGAATTTCAGGAAACAGGAACTCATTTGCGATTTTGAAAAACTCCTCAAGTAGCGTATTGAGTTGCAGGCGAGATAAGTCTTCCAGGTTATGTGAGGATTGATTGGGATACAGTAGGCAGTCATTGTTCTGCGATCAAAGAATTAAAAAAGGTAGGTAAGTGATGAATTTAATCTTGGCCCAAGTGGAGTCGCTTTGGATTATTCTTGTCATCCTGATCATCGTTCCGTTGGTGATCATCTTTTATGCCATTGCGATTTACAATGGCCTGGTGGCGTTGCGTAACGGCTACGAGAACGCCTACAGTCAGATCGATGTGCAGCTCACTCGTCGTTATGACTTGATTCCCAATCTGGTGGAGACTGCTAAGGGTTACATGAAGCATGAGAAAGAAACTCTGAGTGCGGTTATTGAAGCGCGTAACCAAGCGGTGACTGCGGGGCAGAGTGCTGCGGCAGCTCCGGGAGATCCGCAAGCGATGCAATCCTTGATGGGGGCCGAAGCGGCGTTGACTGGCACACTCGGTAAGCTATTTGCCCTGTCGGAAGCTTATCCCGATCTGAAAGCCAACGAGAATATGTTATCGCTGCAAGATGAACTTACCTCGACCGAGGACAAGGTGTCCTACTCTCGTGAAGCATTCAACAATGCGGTAACCCGTTACAACATCAAACGCGAGTCGTTTCCCGACAGTGTGATTGCCGGAATGTACAAATTCGGCCCCGCGGAATTGTTTGAAATCGAATCGCCTAAGCAACGGGAAGCGCCGAAAGTGTCCTTTTCTTGATGATTTGCGAAGTGTTTTTTTTGCCATAGATCGCGGAAGGACCGAACGATGTGGTCTGCAACGATTCTTGCCAATAACGATCTTCTTCTCGTCGCTGCTTGGGTGGTCGGTGCCATTGCGTTGCCGGTTTTGTTTGCCGAGTTATCGGTACGGGCTCGACGGAAACAACGCCTGATTGATGATATTCCAACTTGCAAAACCGCTGGAGTTTTTATCGGGTTGGTTGAGGTGAAGGGAACCGCTGAGTCAGAACGACCGTTGACCAGTTTTCTGACGGAGCAGGAATGCGTTCATTACAGCTACACTGTCTCTGAAGAATGGCGACGAACGGTCACCGAAACCTACACCGACAGTAAGGGAGAAACTCAAACACGCACCAAGATAGAGACCGGTTGGGATACCGTTGCTCACGATTCCGAATCGACGACGTTCTATCTCCAGGACGACACGGGCCTCCTTCAAATCCAGCCAACCGGTGCAGAGATCGATGGGGCGCAGATCTTCAGTCGTACCTGTACCCGCAGCGATCCTCTCTATTACGATAAGGGACCAGCCAGTAGTGTCTTAGATTCCACCGGTAACAGACGATTCGTTGAGTCTGGCATCCCCTTGCATTGCCAGATCTACGTCGTGGGAGCCTCACGGTTGCGCCAAGACGTGGTAGCTCCGGAGATTGCTGAAGATCGCCAGGCTCCGATGTTTCTGATTTCGGTCAAATCGGAAGAACAGAAATCGCGCGGTTATCAATTCCATTTCTGGGGTTGGTTCATGGCCGGACTCGTGATCTCTGTCGGGGCCCCGATCTGTTACGCGGTCATGGAGGAGCGACCAATTCCCTGGCTTATTTGTCTGCTCGGTGGATTGATCTTCAGTAGTTACTGGAGCGCTCGCTGGGTGGTGATGGTCTACAACAATCTGTTGGCTTTGAAGAATCGAGTGGAACAGGCGTGGAAGAATGTCGATGTGCAGCTCAAAAGGCGGTACGATTTAATTCCTCGGTTAGTGGAGGTGGTACAGGGTTACAAACAGCATGAAGCCGAACTGCATGAGCACCTCGTCCTGTTGCGTAACGAGTCGCAGATTGCCATCGGCGATGCGGCGACGGCCTGTACTCCCACTGTGATGGCACTCAAGGAAGCTTATCCTGATTTAGAAGCCAACACTCTATTTCAGAATTTGCAAGATGAACTGACTCGAACCGAGCAGAAGATCGCGCTGGCACGTGGTTTCTACAATGATATCGTCGAACAGAACAACGAACGGGTCCAACGAATTCCTGACCGCTTCTTCTGCAGCCTGGTGCGGATGGGACGCCGCAAATATTACGAAGCACAAAACTTCGAACGGGCTCCGATCAAGGTTGATCTGGTCAATCCCTGACCGAAACCGATTAGGTCGTCTATCAGGCTGAGCAACAGGCCGGCCGAGCCTTTTTCGGCCAGCATGCAGACGGTACCGAGGGCGCCGCCCGACGTGGATGGGTTGGTCCACGAACTGGATTGCGTGGGTATTAACGTGTTTTTGTCCACGTTCTACGAGCTCGGGCATGATCGCTTGCCAGCGGAAATTAAATTCCCTATCATTGTCGCCTGGATGTTTTTGTGCAGGACGGGTTCTTCATTTGGATCACTTTCCCACATTAACAGGTTTCGGATGGCCCGGATTTTAAAAGATGCGACTGGCTCGTTAGGACAAGGGGCATGCGCATTGCCTGAATGCGTTTCTTGCTGCAGTCCAGAGCGGTGGACCTTCGCCGGTTAGTTTTCACGAGTGTGTGGAGACGATACGAGTCTGTTTGCGAGCGGTACAAGCGATAAAAGGCTGAGCTACCTTTGCAGACCCATACTTTTTCACTCTACTTTCAGACGCTCCGACATTTGCGACCTCGGCAATTTGTTGCCAGAGCTCTCAGACTGCTGCCACCATCGTACCCTTCCGACCTGCCTCCGCCTCCGGTCCGTACACGTCAGCACGATTGGAGTGCTGTGCTCGATCGACCGGCCGCCATGTCTCGACCGCACGAGGCCACCTTTCTCAATCACACGCGATCGCTGGAGTTTCCAGATGCCTGGCATGATCGCTCAGCCGGATTACTTTGGCTCTACAACTTGCATTATTTCGATGATCTCATTGCTGAGAATCACGGTGATCGGGTTGATTGGCATATGGAGTTATTGGAGCGATGGGTAACCGAGAACACGGCGAGCACGCAGGTGGGATGGGATCCATATCCCACTTCGCTGCGTATCGTCAATTGGATTATATGGACGTGCCTGGGTAATGAGTTGCCGTACTCTTGTCTACGGAGTTTGGCGCAGCAAACCCGCAATCTGCGCAGACGTCTCGAATATCATCTCATGGCCAATCATCTCATGGCCAATGCCAAGGCGCTTGTTTTTGCAGGCTGCTTTTTTGAGGGAGCCGAAGCGCTTTCCTGGCTTGAGGACGGACTCCAGATTCTATCAGATGAAATCGAAGAACAGATCCTGTTCGATGGTGGTCATTTTGAGCGCTCACCCGCCTATCATGCACGTATGGTGGCTGATTTTCTCGATGTGATTCAATTGAGCCGGGTTTACGAAGACTGTAGTATGCTGGCGGACTCCCTCGCAGCAAACCGAATCAAGTCGCGTGTCGATAAAATGCTGAAGTGGCAACAGGCGATGACGCACCCCGACGGTACCTTTGCGCTGTTCAATGATTCTGCCTATGATCAGGCACCATCCCTTGCCAGGCTGACAGATTATGCAACCGCGCTGGCAGTCGAACGCAAAGATCAGCCGCCTGCTCGCCTCGTCATGCTGAGAGAAAGTGGATACGCGCGCCTCACTGATCAAGCATCTTCGGTCACGATGACTGCCTTATTGGACGTTGGTTCCATTGGTCCATCTTATCAACCGGGCCACGCTCATGCCGGTACCCTTTCGTTTGAACTGTCATTGAATGATAGCAGGGTGATTGTCGATACCGGCACATCTCATTACACGGAGGATGCCGAGCGATATCGACAGCGAGGGACAGCGGCGCATAATGCAGTCGTTGTGGATGGTGCTGATTCGAGTGAAGTATGGGCCAGCCATCGCGTGGCGCGACGCGCGGTCGTAACGACACTTGATTCCCATGAAGAGCATGATGCATGCAAGATATGGGCCGAGCACACGGGCTACGAGCGGCTGCGCGGCGTCGGGAAACACAGACGCGAGTGGTCTGTACGCCCTGGCGTCTTGACAGTGAGCGATACACTTTACGGATTTGGTGTGCATGAGCTTGCCCTGACATTTCATCTTCATCCAGATGTCAGCGTCGTTGAACTCACTTCCAATGAGTTCGCACTAAGGATTCCTGGTGTCGCGCATGATGTCACCATCCGTTTGGATCCTGCGCTGGATGTAGCTCTGGAAGAGACAACTTACCATCCGGAATTTGGAGTCGCTTTGGCGACTCGGAAGTTGTGTGGTCGCGTACGGGGGGACTTGCCGATCACGCTGACATCGAGCATGGTGTACGACACCGTTGGGATACAATAGAACCGATGCATATCTTGCTCTTAACGCATTACTTTCCGCCCGAGGTCAATGCTCCCGCCACACGCTCGTATGAACATTGCAAAGAGTGGGTGTCGCATGGTCACCGTGTGACTGTCATCACATGTGCCCCCAATTGCCCTAGTGGCAAAGTGTTCGAAGGCTATCGAAACAGATGGCGCACCGAAGAGGACCTAGATGGAATTCGTGTGATTCGTGTCTGGACGTTCCTCGCCGCGAACCGTGGGTTCGCAAAGAGGATCCTCAACTATCTTAGTTTCATGGTATCCGCCGTTTTTCAGGCAATCAGGCTGAAGGGGGTAGATATCGTGATCGCGAGTTCGCCACAATTTTTCTGTGGATGGGCCGGCGTTTTATGCCACTGGATACGAAGATGGCCCTTTGTCCTTGAAATTCGTGATATCTGGCCGGAATCCATAGCGGCTGTGGGGTCCATGCGACGTGGCGCTTTCTTCAAACTGTTGCAATCGCTTGAGCGCAGAATGTATCAAGCGGCGACCAGCATCGTTACCGTAGGCGAGGGCTATGTCAGACACATAGAAGAAGCTGGCGTGGACCGTTCAAAAATCGAAATCGTCACAAACGGCGTTAATCTCGATACGTTGAGACGTGTGGACGATGGTGGCGCCTTTCGGAAACGAATTAATGGAGAAGGGCGGTTTGTGTGCGGCTACATTGGTACGATTGGTCTTGCGCATGGGCTGGAAGTCGTGTTGGATGCAGCTGAGATGGCCCGTGATGCCGGGCAAGATGATATTCTCTTCTGCCTTGTGGGAGACGGTGCGCGTTGCTCAGTGTTGAAACAAGAGGCAGACGCGAGACGTTTGGACAACGTTGTCTTCACGGGTTTGTTGCCACGCAATATGATTAATGCCGTTATGACCGCATGCGATGCGTGCCTGGTACATTTAGCGCCCGCAGAATTGTTCTCAACTGTTTTACCGTCAAAAGTTTTTGAACTAATGGCTCTTGATGTTCCTATTATAATGGGGGTTGGTGGACAAGCTGGCGATATCGTTCTCGAGGCGGGTGCTGGTGTACAGATGATCCCTGGTGATCCGGTGTCTCTACTGAATGGGATTGAGCAAGTCAAACATAATCCCCCTGACGCTTTTCGTGGGCGGGATTACATTGAGCGTCACTATGACCGAAAAGTGTTGGCAAAGCGGCTATTGGATGTGATGGAGCAAGTCGCTGGATGAAATCGCTCCCAGCACTGCATTGTCCATAGAAGATCTTAATCGAATCGGACAGACATGAGCACGCAGATTATTCTCAAGTATCCTCTTGTTTTCTTTGTTGCGCTCTTGGTCACCTATTTCTTGGTGCCTGTCATGGAGAAGTTTGCTCAGATGGTCGGTATGATCGACCAACCGGGCGACCGTCGCGTGCACAAAAAACCTGTGCCACGTAGCGGTGGTATTGCGGTCTTCATTGGATTCCATGCGGCATGTGCGGTCTTGCTTCTACTGCCGTGGGTGCCTTTCGATGGCAAGCTCGATGTGGTTTGGTGGAAGCACTTTTTGCTGGTTTCGCTCGTTCTCTTCGTCGTCGGAGTTATCGATGACATTTGGGGCGTCCGGGCGCTTTTCAAGCTTGTAGGGCAGCTTGGGGCGGCCGTTCTGGCGTTTTGGTTCGATATGCGATTCGGCAATTTGCTCGGTCTGGAATTGCCTATTTTCCTGGATTTGGCAATGACCATTTTCTGGATTGTTTTCTTCATCAATGCATTTAATCTGATTGATGGGCTCGATGGCCTTGCCGCCGGGCTCGCCGCGATCGCCTCTGCAGGTATCGCTGGATCTCTTGCGTTGCGACATCTGCCCGGTGATACCCTTGTGACGATTGCGCTCACAGGATCATGCCTTGCATTCCTAAGGTTTAATTTTCACCCTGCGCGCATTTTTCTGGGAGACACCGGAAGTATGTTCTTAGGGCTCACCCTCGCTCTGATCGCACTTCAAACGGGTTCGAAAGGCCCAACGGTTGCATCGCTAGGCGTTCCCGTGCTGGCAGCGGGGATTCCTTTTTTTGATACGATTCTTGCCGTGTGGCGTCGATCCGTACGGGGTATATCGAATCGATTGTTAGGTGGTGAACAATCAAATCATGTGATGCACGCCGACATGGAGCATTTGCACCACCGCTTGATAAAGCGAGGATTATCACAACCACGCGTCGCTATTTCGTTGTACGTAGTCAATGCCACACTCGTCACGATCGGCTTGATGAGCATGGTTTTTAAAGCGCAGATGATCGCCATCTATCTGGTCGCGTTCGTTGTTGCGGTTTACATCATCGTAAAACATCTAGCTCGCGTTGAGTTGTGGGACAGTGGTCAGGCTATTTTGCATGGACTGCATCAGCCGGCGCCAAGAGTCATCATTGTCCTGTGCCATCCGGTGTTGGACATTCTCCTTTTGTCCACAGCGTTTCTCGTGTCACTTCTTTTGTGCGGTGGTGGGTTTGAGGAGTTGTCAATCAAGCAAGAATTCGTTCATCGGCTTCCGCTTTGGGTTGCCATACCATTCATCACGATAGCGTCGGTACGTACATACAGTCGAGTATGGAGTCGAGCCCGGGTATCAGAATTTGCGGTGCTGGGTGTGGCACTATGCGTGGGCGTAATCCTTGCTCTGGCACTCAGCAGTGTATTCGAGGTGGGTTATTTTCATGGCAAGCTGCGTCTGGCGGTCATGTTCTTCGGACTGTCGGTTCCTATGTTGACAGGTAACCGCGCCTTCATTCGGACGGTACAGGATGCCATGGCAGTCATGCGTCATCATCCGGGAAGTGATGCTGGCGAGCCGATGAATGTTCTGGTTTATGGCGCTGGATATCGATGTACCCTTTATTTGCGAGCTAAAAGCTTCGTGAATCCCGTCGAACGTCAGCATACCCATGTCGTCGGATTGATCGATGACGATCGCAACCTTCTTAAGCGTTGGGTACACGGCTATCAGGTCTTGGGTAGTGCAACAGATCTACCACAGCTGATCGAGCAGAACAGTGTGAAAGAAATCATCATCGTAGCATCCTTGACCGACTCAGCTAAGTCGAAGGTGCTACACGCTGCGCGGGAGAAAGGCGTCCGTTTGATAGAGTGGAAGGCGGAGGAGTCGATCATCCATGATGCATCGGAGATCGCAGTAGACCACGGAGACTCCGAGGGGGCGCTCGGCGAAAGCTATCAAGCCAAGCCGAAAGATTGAAGGCGCGTACTCCCGATAGAGGACACTCTCAAAATACGCAAGCCGTGAGAAGGATAGATAGGACAGGGCGGCTTCGTACTTGTGAACGACGCCCTCGAACGTGTGCTCTCTTCACGGACTCGCCAATCGGTATCGCGTATTGCTCTTGTACACGGTCGGAAAGAGATCCTCTCTCCGCTCGATTTACAGTACCAGGCCGCACCGTCGGAGCTGACCTACACCGACATCGTCCCGTTTGTGGAGATCTTCTCATCATGCCGAAACGGATCTGCTCGCGTGCGATGCGCACCAGCAGTGGGCTCGAAGCGTATTCTGCGTCTATCCAGGTGCATGCAGCACACCCACACGTTGAATTAGTGGCTTTTGCTGGTAGACTCGTGGGAAATCAAAATTCCTGTCAGTCGAGTTCGTCTCGTCGTTGCCGGCTCCATGGCAAGCATCGTCGAAGCAGATTTTCCACGGCTGTGGGAAGACCACTATTTCTCGCGGCGTGTCGTAGACTACAACCATCAGCTGTCTGAGTCGTGAGCGTCGCCATTCGGCGGGCACGGCGGTCGAGAACTCGGAGAGAAAATGGCAGAATGTGCCGGTTGGCATTGGGTATTGCACACCTGTGGAAACGCAACATCCACCGCGTTTCGGCTGAACCAACCCAATATCGGACCAACCTGTCGTGCTACGCTAAGGCAAAATGGATGAAACTGGGAGAATGGAACTATGGACAATGAACTCAGCGCCCTGAGCGTGATCTTTACTGAGTTTTATTACTGGGTGACAGTCGTGATGATGTTTTTGATTCACGTTGGATTCTGCCTGTACGAAGTCGGCGTGGCTCGTGACAAAAACAAAGTCAACACACTGATGAAAAATGCAATGTTGATCCCGGTGATCACCGTCGGCTTTTACCTGTTTGGCTGGTGGCTCTATTTTGCGATGCAGAATGGTCCTGGCATTACCGGCGGTCTCAAGGACGCGCCGTGGTCGGTGCCTTGGAGTGAGCTGATGGGAACGCATCTGGGTGGACAGCCCGCGAGCGAAAACCTGAGTGCCGAGGACACGGCGCTTTGGGCTCGCATGAACGGTGTTTTCTGGGCCGCGTTTCTCTTGTTCTCCTGGACGGCCGGATCCATTCTTTCCGGTGCCGTGATCGAACGGATTCGCTCCGCCGCATTCTGGATTTTAGCAGTCTTTGTAGGCTGCATCACTTGGGTGATCGATGCAGCCTGGGGCTGGTCGGATTCCGGTTGGATGGTGAAGATCCTGGGATACCACGACGCCTATGCGTCTGGGGTGATCCACGGTCTGTCCGGTGGATCGGCATTGGCCATTTTGCTGCACCTGGGGCCACGGATCGGAAGGTTCCGAGAGGACGGTACCCCCAGAGTCATTCCCGCTCATAACATCTGGATGGTCGCGATCGGGATGTTCCTGATTTTCACCGGGTTTTGGGGATTCTACGCCGCTTGTAATATTCCCATCATGAACATCGCGAGCGATGGTGGTTCATTTTTTTCAGCCACTACCATTTACTTGACGCCCACGACCCTCAGTGCCATCACGTTCAACTTTCTGATGTCACTAGCCGGTGGACTGATCATGGGTTACTGGGTGTCCCGTGGTGACGCTTTCTGGTCCTTCCAAGGTGGTTTAGGGGGTATCATCACGGCATCGGCCGGCAACGACCTCTATCATCCGTTGCAAGCCTTTTTCATTGGCATGCTGGGCGTGTATTGCGGCTACAAACTGCACTATTGGGTCGAGCGTAAATTCAAGATCGACGACGCCGTTGGTGCCGTGGCCATCCATGGTTACTGCGGGTCTATCGGCGTCATTGTTGCCGGCTTTCTGCTCTGGGGGTATCCCAGTTCACAGACCGAAGGGTATGCTTCCATCACTCCGTGGGGACAAATCTGCGGGGCGGCAATCATGTTCTTCGGGCTCGGTTTTGTTCCCTGTTATATCGTCACCTGGCTGCTCAAGTACTTAGGGATCCTGCGGATTCCGCGCGAAGTCGAAGTCGCCGGATTGGATCACGCGATCGACCAAGATGATTCACAAAACCTGTCCGATATCGAAAAGGCCCAACGAGAACTTGTTATGCTGAAAAGCGAGGTGAGCCGATGACTGGTACGGGAAGCTTTGAGAACTGGCCCGCGGACCCGAGCAGTTTGGGGCCGCTGTATCCATTTGGGGGATACGAGTTGTTGATGACCATCTGCTGCCTGCTGTCCTTCGTCGGTTTCTTTGTGTGGAAACTGTACCTGGAAAGACACAAGTACGAAGCGGAGAGGACAGCCTTGCGTGTTGAAGAAGCACCTGCACGCATTGAACGAGAATGAATGTGTTTGGGGGACGAACCGAGACCGCGTCATGCGCTCCGGAACTCGATATGTCAGTTGGTGCTCGAATGTTCCCGCGCTGCAGTCACCATACTGAAGTTGTCAGTTCGAACAAACAAGGTGGCTGGTAAGACGCACGAGGTCATCCCTGAGTGCTTCGGAAATTGACAAATCCGTTCAACTGTCGGTTGCCGTGAACCCCCGAAACGGTCAATTCAACAGTCTTCGCTAGGCCAGCACGATGGTCAGGGCGCTTCGCTAGACTCCGAAGGCACGTCGGCAGGGATGCTCTTCAGAAATTGTTTCCGTACTTCTCGCATCTCTTTCCAGATTTCCTTGTCCGGTGCGGCGGGAGAGGCGCAACAGAAGAGATAGCTATACCTTTCCACGTCGTCCTTCCAGGTATGGATTTCGAGGCGGAGTTTTTGTGGCTTTTGGGTCACGAAGGGCTCAACCCAGTCGAGGATTCCAGCTGTGGCGGTGACTGCAGCCGGCTTTCTTTTCTTTCCTTTTTCCTGTTCCACCTTCTTTAGTTCCAGAGTGAACTCTTCCGTCTTGATGTCTTCCCCACCCACTGCCTTTGCAAGTCCACGGTAGTAGACCAGGATCTCCCTCTCAATCACCTCAAGAGCCAGATTCTCTTTCTCGTCTAAGCGAAACACAAAAACATAGGAGAAGAAAGTCTCGGAATTCGAGTTGAACATTCCTGGGGCAAAACGGATCTTCTCGACCCCACGAAATTTCATGTCTGGAGCGAAGTTGGGCGGGATCGCTATCGTTTCGCCGCGCCAGCCGTCGGGAGACTCCAGGGGGATGGCAACTTCGTCCTCATGGGCGCGAAGAGCGGACACCAACCCGGAAAAGAAAACGGCAAGAACGAAAATGGTTCGTATGTTCATGTTCTAAGTTTTAGTTGGCCTTGGTCGCGATTACCAGTGCCAAGGAAGGGACAAATCTCACTCCAGACGGCGATCTATCAGAAGGTTCCGCTAGATTCGAGCTTTGGGATGGTATCCATCCGGAGCGAATCGCTGGAAAAGTAGTCAACGGTCTCTGCACCGACGATCCCGTCGATGTAGTATCAGCCGATGGAGTTTGCGGTGCTTGAGGAACTTTGGCTGAGGAACTCTTTGCCACAGAAGGTGGGATGATCGGTGGCAAAGATCGATTGTTTTTCACGCAGTTTTTGGGCGTGGTGGTTGCGTTCCTGGGGCGTTTCTATTGAGCTACTGCTTTTTGGTGCTGCTCAAGATGACCACGGGTTTCCGTGTATTTCGTCACGAGGAGATGGACAGCCTTGATCTGATGCAATATGGTGTTCGTGCCGGTCCGGAAGGTTTTCTGGGTAGGATGCGCAGTGCCAACCGTGGGCCGTGAGATTTTTTCTACACACGATTTAGTTCAACGCTGCCCTGTCGCTAGCGAATTTGTCTGCTATGCGGCTCAGAGGACTGAATCAGTCAAGGTTGGATTCTTGGAGCTAATTGTTTCTCTGGGAAAACCAATGGCGTCTTCGAGGTCTCGCTGTCGACGTTGCTGCTCTGGCAGGAGTGTTGGAACTGGAAAAATTACACCTGAGCAAAACATGATGAAAGCCATAACTGCATTAGTCGCAAACGGAACTTTAAATCTCGTCACACAGGATTGCCAACTCGATAAACTGCAGAGAGGATCTGAATCGAGATGAAACAGACAGCGATTTTTCCCGGGAGATATGTTCAGCGTGAAGGGGCGCTGCTCGATTTGGGCGAAGAAGCTGCCAGGCTCGGAACGAACGCACTGGTTGTAGCCGGCGGGACAGCATTGGAGTCGATCGTACCGACTTACCAAGACCTGTGGAGCGAACGATTCAAGATGACGTTGGAACGCTTTGGTGGTGAGTGTAGCGACGACGAGATTGACAGGCTTACTGGCATCGCCCACGGCCATCAATGTGATTTGGTCATTGGTTTGGGGGGTGGCAAGGTGATCGACACGGCGAAGGCAGTGGGACACAAAGCCGATACTCGTGTGGCAATTGTTCCGACCATCGCCTCTACCGATGCGCCGACCAGCGCGGTGTCGGTAATCTACACTCGCGAGGGTGCATTTACACGTTACTTGTTTCTTCCACGCAACCCCGATCTGGTGCTCGTGGATACATGTGTGGTTGCCGAAGCTCCTGTGCGGTTTCTCATTGCTGGCATGGGCGATGCCTTAGCGACCAGGTTCGAAGCTGAATCGTGTCGACAATCGTATAGCGACAATCAATGTGGCGGATTGGGGACGCTGGCCGGATATGGTCTTGCGCGGCTCTGTTACGACACCATCCTCGAATACGGTGTGGCGGCCAAAACGTCGTGCGAGCAGAATGTGGTGACGCCTGCCTTTTCTCATGTCGTCGAAGCGAATACGTTGCTTAGCGGTCTAGGATTCGAAAGTGGCGGTCTCGCGTCAGCTCATTCCATTCACAATGGGTTGACACGGCTTCATGGCACGCACGATTATTATCACGGTGAGAAGGTCGCTATCGGCGTGTTGGCCGGGTTGTGCCTGGCGGATCGTTCCAGTGAATTGATTGATGACGTTTACGACTTTTGCGAATCCATCGGTCTGCCTACGACACTAGCCGAGATCGGCGTCAGCGATGCGAGTGATGATGATCTGCATGTTGTTGCCAAAGCGTCGTGTGGCGAAGGTGAAACCATTCACCATGAACCATTTCCTGTGTTACCGGCCGATGTTTTCGCGGCGTTGAAAATGGCCGACCAGATTGGACGAAATCGGCGTGACTCATGAGAGTCTGCAGCGGTCTAAAGTACGGTCAACAAAGTGCGTAGCGATCACGGAAATGTAGTAAGCCTTTCCCCACGTACTTTCATCGCAATGGATGCTCTCTTCGGCTCTCATGTCAGGGGCACAGCGGGGGCTTGTGACGGAGAGCCAGTATCAGACAAGCTCCTTGATGACCTTTTTCTTCGACAGGACAAAGATCGGTAGCCTGGCATCGTTTGGGAAGGTTCTTCGGAGATCATTGCCAGCACAATGTGGTTTTAGAGTGGCTAATCTCGCATCTTATGAAGCGGACTGTTGGTCGTTCCTCGCACAAGCCGAAGGTCTTCTACTACAGTTTTCTTGTCAAGCCAAGTCGTGGTGAAGGACGAATGGTACGCGGGCCAGTTGTTTACCCGTGTCGGATTTATCGGGACCAATCTGGCCAGGCAGTCGAAGAACTTGTGGACGTTTTACAATAGTCGCGGTACGGTCGAGCAGTAGATCAAGGAAGGCAAGAACGTCGTGAAGTGGACGATGCTCTCCTGCCGCACGTTCAAAGACAACAGGGACAACTACGCGTCGACTGTGGTGTTCAGTTCGCTTCAGGGCGACACTAGCTGCCCAGCCGAGCCTGAGGACGCTTCCGGGGTCGAAAAAGCTCAGAAAATGCAGCCGGCGATATAGACCCGGAGAGAGAACGTGATGTTAAGAGTTCAGGTGGGCAGAGAAAATTTGCCTGTAGCAGTCCTAGGCTTCATTTGGCTTAACACCAAGGGGAATCCCAGACTTAAAGCATTGACACGACCTGATTGTGGATTACAATAAGTACACCGTTGAAAAATATCCCAATATTGTGAGAAGCCACTGTCAGTAATTAAGGTCTTGAAAAATTTCCTCTTCCGATGGCGTTTGCCTGGGGAGGAGATTTTTCCAAGGCCTTTTTTATTGCCCCAGTGTCTTCAATTTCCATTTTATGGAATTGTTGCGTTTATAGGTCCAACGGCATTTCGTCGTTTTAATATGGTCGTATTCGTCTGATTAGGGCGATCGAGGGGCTGCGGCAAATGGATGCGCGTGTTTATGGATGCGCGTGTTTATGAATGCGCGTGTGTATGAATGCGCGTGTGTATGAATGCGCGTGTGTATGGATGCGCGTGTGTATGGATGCGCGAGTGTATGAATGCGCGAGTGTATGAATGTGTGAGTTTGTAAGGCAGCTGTGTGTGACAGTATCTGTTAGTTTAGAGTTGACTATAAACTCAACAACTTTTTGGATTTTTATTTAGAGGAGTAATGTAAATGAAGAGTCTCTGTACTGCACTGGTTTTGTTAACCTGTGTCACCAGTGCCCAAGCCTGGACGGAGGTGGCCGGTGACGCAATGATTGACAGTTATGGGAACAGTTTCGGCCAACCGCCGACAGCTAATCCCAGTGGAAATTTCAGCTTTGTAAATGCGAATGGTGATCTATTAGTTTCGAATGGCGGTCTCGCAGCTTCTGGCCAGGCCGGATGGGCAGATCCTGACAACACGGCAGCTCCCCAATATGGAATATTCTGGAGCCAGGGTTGGGGCGGCTGGCCAAATGATGACGATCGTCGCATCGTCGGCCATGGGCCGAGCCGAGTGCAGTTCACCGTGCCAGCGTTCGACGATGCTGGCAGCAACGCCGTTAAAATCGACGCCTCCATCTCCCAATTGTGGGAAGCAGACCGTGAAATGCAACTGCTCGTTGACGGTGTATCGGTTGTCGTGGCCACTCCTGCTGATTCCAGCGCGTCGTTTGGATCCACGACCATCTCCGCTACACCCGGTCAGGTCATTGACATTACACTCGCTGTTACCGGAAATGCTGCTAACCCGGCCGACACCTTTGTCGGTTGGAATGCGACGATTACGGAAGTCCCGGAACCGGCCACGATAGCTCTTCTGGGCTTCGGTTTACTGGTTTGCCTGTGGCGCCGTCGTTGCAGCTAACTCGGTTGTTTCTGTGTTAAGCAGACTCAAGTAGTCAACGCCGGTTTGAGTTTTTCTCAAACCGGCGTTTTTCAATGTTCGTTGTAGCGCAGTAGTTGCGCCGGAACTGCACTTAGAACGAGAGTAAGTGTGAGCAGTGCCAACGACACAGCCAGAACACAGTCCCGGCGACGATAGGTCCGTAGCAGGACGTCCTTTTGGACTCGGTCCGCTCTCGGTCAAACTTCGTCCCGGCTACGCCGGCCAAATGTAACGTCGTTAAGTTGATAAGGGAATAGTTCTGGCCAATCGACAACTAACATGGCGGACACGGTCGCCCAGTTGGACGTTGCTACGGATGGCAGCACGGACGCATCTCAGACAACGGTCGCTCACATTGAAAAATAAGCCGACCTCATTGGTCGGAAATTTCTTCCAGAGCAAGGTAGAACGACATCGACGACCTTCTTAAGAATGTCGAGAAGATATTTTCTACGTCTCCTACTCAGTTGCTTTCAGTTCAGCATAGTACTTTTCGGGGTCAATGAAGCGGATGTTGAAGTCCTTGGCCCGTACGATGAAGTTTTCTAGCCACTTGCCTTTCGTTTCAAAGAACTTGTGTTTGGTGGGTATTGCGTGGTCATGACTGTCGAGATTCCAGACTCAGTCGTGCCTGGTAACTTCTTTCAGCATGCCATAGAGATAATCCTGGTAGGTATCACCGTGCCGCCGGTCGTCGAATCGCTCCCAGTAAAAATCGTCCTGGTAGCCTTACAATCTCAGTTCGAGACTGTTGAGAAATCCCTGTTCACGGCAGAAGAAAGGCTGAATCGTGAAGGGCGTTAGCTGACAGTCTCGCTCGTCACGACCATAAGTGCGAATCCGGCGAAGCTTCCACCCATTGCCTGGCAGCAATCCTCAAGAACGAGCAACCCATGTTTTTTGCCAGGCGTTTGGGCAGGCGTATGTTGCATTCGAACTTCGTAGGTGGCTGGCCAAACAGATTGGCGAAGCACGCTTTCTATTGACCACTTCGGCTCTTACCCCCCTGCCCTCGGCGTGTTTTTGATCCTACCGATCACTGCGGGATTTTTGACAGCAACCGTATCCCCGACCCAGCCGTCGCTGAGAACACCAATACAATACGTGATGGATTTAGAGCCGCAAAAAAAACCATTCCCTTCCAACGAAAACAGTTCAATCGGCTATAATCGGAGGAGTTTTTGTGAAACGAACGTGAAACTCGTCGGGCTAACGGGACTCAGTCTCTTATAGCGTATCGGTCTGGTTTCTCGTGTTTTTTCCCGATCCGTCTGCAAAACCCATTCGCTTTTGTCGAGCTTCTATGACGAGCCTTCTTTCCAACCCGTCCAGTCGTCGTAAGTTCCTCAGTAGGACAACACGCGGACTACTTTGTGGAGCGTTGATTCCCCCAGCCGTGCATTCGAGCATGGTTGCCCAAGATGCATCACGCTCGGCCCATAATCGGCTGGGTGTGGGGGCGATTGGCTTACGGTACCAAGGATCTGTGATCACGCACAAAGCACAGCTTTACGGAGACATTGTTGGCCTCTGCGACGTCGACCAGCATGTACGGGAGCAGGGACGGGCGTCATTCGGCAGTACGCCAAAGATTTTTGAAGATTATCGTGATCTCTTAAATCAAAAGAATGTCGATGTGATTCTGATTGGCACTCCCGATCATTGGCATACAAAAATGGTGATAGATGCTTGTCGGGCCGGCAAGGACGTTTACTGTGAAAAGCCGCTCACGCTGACCATCGATGAGGGCAAACGATTAACCGAGGTCGTTCGAGAGACCGGTCGTGTCGTTCAGGTTGGTTCATGGCAGCGCAGTGACCATCGCTTCAGGTTGGCCATCGAATTGGTTCGACAGGGGCGTATCGGGGAGTTGCAACGGGTCGACGTCGTGCTCGGGAAAAACAAAGTAGGAGGCCCTTTCGAGGTCAGGCAACCTCCGAGCCATTTCAACTGGGATATGTGGCAAGGCCAAACGAC
>JAKVBZ010000229.1 GCA_022448645.1 Pirellulaceae bacterium | reverse complement strand
CATCTATAAACGTAGCGCCTTCCGAGGGTCAGGCAGCCAGATTTCCAGGATGGGGCGCCGGGTTTTTTGTGCCCTTACGGTTTTTCGCCTATCTTATGCCAAACCTTGAGATCCTCCCTCCCCCTAGGGGGCCGGCCAAGGAGAGCCGACCGGGGGTGCTGGTCTCTCCAGGTGAGATCGGATAGAGTTGAGGGTTGATATAGCGTTTGGGGTCAGTGAACCACGAACCAGACCAGAGAGCCAAACCCTCTTTCGCGACCCCCTGCTGAAGAAACTGGCTTCCCTCGGAACACACGGAGCAAAAAAGCGAGCCAGCCGCATGCAACACAGCAAATTGGCCTCAAATCCGGGGCCAGCGACAACGCTTGATAGCGACACCGATCTCAGTCGCCGTGAGATGTTCGCTCAGATCAAGGCCCTGTGCAAGCCAAACAATACCTCAATATGGTGGGTGCTGGTCGGCGAGTATGCCCTGCTGGCCGTGATCATCATGGGTTGCACCTCGTTCTATCATTATTCGCAATCCCAAGGTTATTCGCTCGGCTGGGCGGTGGCGGTTTACGCAATCAGTGTTGGGCTGATTGGCGGGTGGGTCCAAAATCGCCTCTCCTGCCTGGTCCATGAAGCAAGTCACTACTCGATTTGCCGCAATAGGGTCCTCAACGACATTGTTGCCAATCTGCTGATTACCTTTCCGTTCTTTGGTGTGATCAACAATTATCGAATCGGGCATTGGGGCCATCACCGCCATGTGAACAACCCAGAAAAAGATCCCGACTTACATCGTCTCAAAAGTCACCACCCCCGAAATTTTCCGGTTCCAAAGTGGCGGTTTTGGTGGGAATACGTGGTTCTGCAAACGCTTCCACACAAGGTGTACAGTTACCTGAAGGGGCGTGCCTTGTATGTTGCGCGCCGAATGAAAAATTCAAATGTCCCCGACCAGGATGCTCTCGGAAGCAAGACCGTCACCGCCATGCGAGTTTGCTATTATGGGGTGTTGATTCTGGTTCTGTGGCTCACAAACTGGTGGGCAGGCTATGCTCTCTTCTGGATGATTCCGATGATCACGTTTTACCCCGTGGCTCTCTTCCTGAGGGAAATTGCCCATCACGGAAACTATCCGGACAATGGCGACTTTACCAACAGTCGGGTGTACGAAGGATACTGGTTGGAACGGGAAATTTTCTTCCCGTTCAGTGAACGAAACCACATTCTTCATCACATGTTCCCGACCATTCCCTGGCACAAGATGGTGGAAGCCCACGAGGTGATGATGAAATATCCACCCTACCGGGATAACGTGGTGATCTGCGACGGATTTTTCTTCAAAGCGACCAGCAACCGGCAAAATCCTACGGTCCTCGATGTGCTGGCGGCACCCTCCCGCCATTATTTGCGTGGAGAGGCTGCGCCCACCGATCAAACTGAGATTCGTCGGTCCAACTCCGACCAGGTGGGTGCGATCGCCGTTGATTGTGATCGTCTCGCTGGCGAATCGTAGCAACACGAACACCACTTGCGTTACCGTGCCTCCACTCCCGATCCTGTTTCGGCAGGTAGTGAAGGCCCAGCCGGCGACTAGGTAAAAGGTACAATCTTTCCCTTTTGTGGATGGCACCATGGACAGCAACCCATCGGCCACGATAAACCTCGATCAATTCCTAAAACTCCTGGGGATTACGGGTACCGGTGGACAAGCAAAGCAACTGATCCAGACAGGTGGCGTACGGGTGAACGGCGAAGTCGAACTTCGGCGAGGGCGAAAATTGACCGAATCCGATCGTGTCGAGGTTCAGGGAGAATCTTTCCAGGTAGAGCTGGGCCCCTCTGAATCGTAACCGAAGGTAACTGGCCTGGCACCAAAATCGGCCTTGCGACATCTGGCCGAACGGATAAATCGATGCGACTATTTGCGGGAACACCTTTCGACCAACCTCCGAAATGTTGCCAATGCGGAGAACTTGAAGCAGATTGCAGCTGTCCCGAGAGAACGGAAGAGGTGCAAACGATTCCGCCGGCGTCACAAACCGCACACCTTTCCCTTGAAAAACGCCGTCAAGGAAAACTGGTGACCGTGATCCGTGGATTAAAAGCCGAAGGGAACGATTTGGGCCGGCTGGTCACCGAATTAAAATCGCAGTGCGGTGCCGGTGGCACCGTGAAGGGCAACCTCATCGAAATCCAGGGAAATCATCTGGATCGCGTTCAGGAGCACCTCCGACAGGCCGGATACCGTTTGAAACAGTGAACGGGTACTTGCCAGCTGCTCCGGGTTGGCTGGCCTGCACGTCGACCGATCTCGACTTGCATTTACTGGTCCACCGAACCGAAAAGAAAGGCTCTTCGGGCGTTCGGATTTAATCGGGATGACGGAAATTGAATTGACGACTTTGCCCGAAGAATTCCAGCGGGTTTTCATAAACGATTTTACGAATTAAGCCTTCGGTATGCCCGCGACGCCGCATCTCAAGAATAAAATCGGGTACCGCGGTGGGTTTCGACGGCCCCCAGTCTCCAGCTGAATTGACCAGCAGGCGGTCGGCCCCCACTATCTCAACAATGTCGGCCGCGCGCTCCGGAGTGCATTTACTCACGGGGTAAAGTGTCATGCCGGCCCAAAAACCGGCGTCCAGCACGTGCCGAACCGTATGTTCTTCAACATGATCCACCAGCACCCGGTCACGACAGATCCGTTGATCACCGGTCAGCATATCCAGGATCATTCGCGTTCCCTGGTATTTATCTTGCAGGTGGGGCGTATGGATGAGTATTTGTTCTTCGGTCTTTACCGCCAGATCAAGGTGCTCCAGGAAAACAGTCACTTCATTGGGAGTATTTTTATTGAGACCAATTTCACCAATCCCCAGTACACCAGGGCGGTCCAGAAACTCCGGAATCATCGCAATAACCTCGCGCGAGAGCGCGACGTTCTCAGCCTCCTTGGCGTTAATGCAAAGCCAGGTGTAATGCTGTATCCCGTAGGCAGCAGCCCGTTTGGGCTCAAAGGAGGTCAGCTGCTCGAAGTAGTCCCGAAAGCCATCCACACTCCCCCGGTCATAACCAGCCCAAAACGCCGGCTCGCTAAGCGCGACGCACCCCATCTTCGCGAGATTTTCGTAATCGTCGGTGGTCCGCGAAACCATGTGAATGTGAGGATCGATATAGTACATAGGCTTTGTGGGGCGCACGTTTGCAAGGTCTAACCAATCCGCAGGCTGCCATTCGGTATAGGTTGCGTCAGCGGACTATTTTCCTCTTCGTTGCTCTAACAAGAAACTGACCAATCGTAGGAAGTTCGACCGGCTCGAGTTCACTTTTCGTCGAGCTTAAATTCAGTTTTCCAATCCTCGTGATATTTGCGGCTAAAAATGAGCTGTACCTCTTCAGCACGCTTTGCCTCGGAACTGAGAAGAACCTTTAATCCCGCACGAAGTTGTGCACCTCGCGGGTCGTCGTTATCCATCGGCCCGGACCGCTCAATCCGATCGAGGGCCGCTGCGATTTTTAGGATATTGGCCCGCAGGGGAAGAAATTCCCGCTCAAACACCTGCTCAACGCTTTGCCTGGAACTCATCGTAGGACCCTTGTTCATCCCGAAATGGAGCGCAAAACTGGCTGTGACGCTACTGGCC
>JAKVBZ010000228.1 GCA_022448645.1 Pirellulaceae bacterium | reverse complement strand
GATTGCAAGGCGTTGCTGATGTTGGTGGCCATTTCCGAGGGATTAGCACTGTAGCGGATTGGGGCTGTCTGGTTGGAGGGATCGTTCCCGAATTGGAGCTTGAAAGTTCCCCCTGTTCCACGTTCTAGTGCTAACCTTTGAATCGAATTCTGCGATACACCGATTGACGGTTTCAGGGCAGTAAGATTTGTCTCGACAAATTGTAGCGGAGTTACGCTGTCGGTAGTCGACGACCGAAAATCAATTTTATAGCTGTCTGTGTTGGAGATGCTCTCGACGCTGGCTTCAATCCCAAGACCTGTCAGGGCGGCCTGGATATTTGAAGCTGTCTCAACCTTGGTATTGCCGTACTCTATTTGGCCGGTTGTTTGGCCACCTAGTTGCAGCTTGAAAGTCCCACTGGCTCCACCGTTTAACGTCACGATAGAACCATCCGTTGCATTTTCGACGGTGACAGTTCCCGTGCTGTAGCTGTCTAACGCATCTTCTTGTTTTGTCGTCCAACCACCGCCACTACCCAGGTCGAATTCAATATGTTTTACGTCAGAACCATTCAGGTCATTTAAGGTGATTGTGTCTTCCCCCCGCCCAGCGTTGATGACCAGGTTTTCAGTCGTTGTACTATCGAGGGGTTCCGTAATGCTGTTGTTAGAAACAGAAATGCGGACGGCGCGCTGGCCGCGATTGCGGCTTGCACGAAGCGAGGGGGTGTGCCCATTGTTTTTCGCCGTCGTTACGTAATCTCCGGGTAGTGAAACGGATGAGGATGAGGTGGAGAGGTTCTCTCGAGCTAATACGATCGTATCACCCTCGGCTGATTTGCTCGAAGTAACAAAAAATGTATCGGAACCGTCTCCCCCGTCGATCAGGAAGTCGACTTCATCACCTGGGGCGACCGCATCTTCGTCAGTTGATCCTGCCCCTGTTTGTGCTCCGGCCATCTTCCAGTTGATCGAGTCGTCACCGGCGTCCCCGAGGACATAGTCACGGCCGATATTTCCGGTGAGGTCATCGTCACCGGGGCCACCAAGCAGAACATCGGAGAACGTAAACCCGTCGGTGTCGTCAATGATCCCATCGCCCACTAGTGTGTCGTTGCCATCCTCGCCGGAGATCCAGTCGTTGCCCTCATCGCCAGTGATGTGGTCATGGCCGGAGCCGCCGAACATCAGGTCGTTTCCTGTGCCCCCTTGCATTCGGTCGCCCGATTTTTCGCCTGTCTCGTCGCCGCCGTACAGGAGGTCATCTCCTTCTCCGCCGAGCATGCGGTCATCACCGCCCTCTCCATAGAGAATGTCGTTGCCTCCAAGACCTTGAATCACATCGGCGTCCGGTCCACCGTAAATAGTATCGGGATTGCTATTGCCGCGGAGTTGATCGTTGCCCTCGTCTCCATAGAGTGTGGCGCTGAATTCTGGTTTTTGTTTGCCTACGACAATGGTGTCGTTGCCTGGCCCTCCACGGAGAATGAGATCAGCATCGATATCATCATGGATTTTGATAATGTCGTCGCCTTCTCCCATGTTGGCTTCGATTTGCGTTACCTTGTCCACCGCGTAAAGTCGATCGATGCGGATTTCTCCGTTGACGGGGTGTTTTTCTCTGTCAGGCAGGTTGTTTAAGGAAATGTGGTAGTAGTCACCAGGTGCATTGTTCGCTATTTGTTCTGTAAGCGTGATGCGGCGGATTTGGACTGACTCGTCGATGGCTGGCGTTTCACCCTTCCAATTATCTCGCCGGGCAAAACGGGTGGGGCCCATGTTGAGTGTCAGCACCTTCGTATCCTCGTTCAGCGTGGCGAACGTTGGTGGTGGTCCGGGGATGCACTTGTGGTTGAAGCTGGCCAGGGTTGCACGAAACAGTTCGAAGTCCTCGTCAAAAATAACAACATCGGTAAATCCCAATGGAATTTTGATCTGGAGGAAAGCCCGCAGGAACACTCCCAGTTCACCAGAGGTATCGAACAGGCAGATGGGGCCCATTGGGATACGCTCTGAAATCTCGTCGAAACGAATTTTTCCGTCGCCTTGGGGGTTCTCCACCGTGGGGGTGTCATGCAGGTTGAATCCTATTTGCGCGAAGAGTCCCCCTTCGACGCCGGCTTCAATGATGCCTCCAATTCCCAGTGAGGCTCCGGCAGTAATTTCCAGACGTCCTACGAATTCGTCCCGATCTACACCGGCCAGGTTGCGATCCATGAGATAGAAACCGGTGAAAATGTCGGCTGCGTTGTTGGACGTTTGGAACTTGTTGATTCCAGACGTATCGAAGCCAAAACCGAGATCGACTGTAAAGCTGGCCGTTCCACCCAGACGCGCGTTGAGTCCTGGTAGTGGTGTGGGGAAGGTCTTGACATACTCAAAGCTTGCTACCAATTTTGGCATGTCGTACTCAAACAGTACAACGTCTTTACCGCTGATCAAACCAAAAATGGTGGAAGGGCTGCTCAAGAGCGGAATCGAAAGCCCGTCAAGATTGCGAAGTTTCGACATGAAGCCTTTTGTCTTGGACGAGGCCTTCTTTGCAGTCGGTTTACCTTTTTTCGACCGACCCTCGGGGTTGTCCATCTGTCCATCAAGTCCACCCTTGTCCCGGTAGCTCTGGTCGTTTTGAGTGGTGTTTGCCGAATTCTTGAGCGTCTTGCTTGGATTTCGTAAGTCGGTTTTGTCCGTACCGTCCATGATCACAAAATCCCCAAAACTGATCATCACCGTGCTGCCATCGGTGGGGACACTGTTGATGACATTTACGACCGCAACGACCGCATCGACGTATTTGCGATTGAATTTTTTGCCGCCGTACTGTTCTGCCAGGTCGAGTAAGGTGACTGGACCCCCCAGATCAGAAATGACGGGAATGGGGGTGGTCAAGATTTCAACGAGCGGTTCGATGGGCTTGGTGACCAGTTGGATGTTCTCCAGGATTGGTCCCATAAAGTTGGAAATGAACTCGCCCAGGTCGAGGGTGACATTTTCGAGAACCAGCCGCGGCCGCCCGCCGAAGCTGGCGCTGGCCCCCTGAGATTTGCTCAGGGTGGCTTCGGCAAAGGTCTGGTCGTAAAGAATGCGGGTGCTTACCGAGGGGAAACTAGCGCCGCTGCCGATATCGACGTTCGCATCGAAGGCCAATTCTGCGCCCGCGGTCATGCGGATTTCAAAGTCCAGTGAGCCAAGCTCGGTTAACTTTAACCGGCCGGTACCGTGTTTGTCCTGCAGATCAATTCCGAGGTTACCGTACAGGCCGCTGTTTCGATCGTCTTGTGTGCCTGGGATCTGGTCGCGCCCCAGTTGTACATCCTCCAGTTTGAGGTTGAGGAACCCGAGGCTGGCATCCACCTTTGCCGGGGCCCCATTTGCGCCCTCCAAAGAAGCGGAAAGTTCTAAGGCGAATTCCTCACTGGATGTCGTGTCGATATAAATGCCGTCGTAAATGCTAAAGCCTATTCCAAGCCCGAACTTGTAGTCCATTTTGAACTTGATGTCGGATTTAATGTCGAGCCCCAGACCGGGCAGCGCGCCGGAAAAGTCAATGGGAACATCATGCTCGAAAATAACTCCACCAATCAGCACGTTCAATTGAACGTAATCGCTGCCCAACTCCAGTAGCACCTGTCTGGAAAGCTGTACCAGGTCGGTTT
>JAKVBZ010000227.1 GCA_022448645.1 Pirellulaceae bacterium | reverse complement strand
AACAAGCAGAATTCGCAACTGAGCTGTTCATGGGCAGCCGCCTACGTTGCGCAAATTGTCACAATCATCCGCTCGACCGTTGGACTCAAGATGATTATCACGGCTTGGTAGCGATCTTCGCAAAGGTCGAACGGGGAAAAGTCGTTGGCGAAAAACCCAGCGGCCAAACGATTCACCCGCGTACACTTGAGCCAGCGATACAACGCATCCCAGGAAAGCAATTCCTTGCAGAGAACTCAATAGACGGGCGTCGTCAGCTGGCCGATTGGCTGACGGACTCATCCAACCCGTACTTCGCGAAGGCGATTGTCAACCGATTGTGGAAGAGGATGATGGGACGAGGGCTGGTTGAACCGGTTGACGACTTTCGAGATACAAATCCAGCCACACATCCAGTCTTGCTAGAAAAGCTGGCCGACGATTTTCGAGCAAACGGTCATAGTCTTCGGCATACGCTACGCTTGATCGCCAATAGCACAGCGTACGCTCGAAGTGCCGATGCCACCGCCGAAAACAAAGATGATGACCGCTTCTATTCGTACGCAGCACATCGTCCGCTTGAAGCAGAAGTGTTGTCGGATGCGATTTCGGATGTATTGGGGATTGCCTCTACGTACGGGAGTGAACCGGATGGCACGCGTGCCGTCATGCTATTTAATCCGAAAACGCCATCAACTACGCTCGATATCCTTGGTCGGTGCGGCCGCGAGGAGTCCTGTGAAAACACAGATAGTGCAATTGGGGGGCTTCCTCAGAAGCTGCATCTATTAAACGGTGGTTTGCTAAACGCCCGCATAGCTGCAGAGGGTAGCCGCCTGAGCCAAATGGTTGACTCCGGCACTCGACCGCTGGAAATCATAGAGACATTCTATCTAACAGCACTCAACCGACTCCCGTCCGGCAACGAACGGAAACACTGGGAACGACAATTAGCCAAGTTAAAATCTCGCAACGAGCAACAAGCATTCCTCGAAGATTTCGTCTGGGGTTTAATGGCTTGTGAAGAATTCGTCACGAACCACTAACTGCGTCTATCTTCGCCTTTGAAAAGAGAAATAAAGGAGGCCAATATGGTAAATCAAAAACGATGTGACGGTGTGTTGCGGCGCGACCTCATACGCATCGGCGGCTTATCTTGGTTGGGACTCGGTCTAGGCGACTATTTTCGCCTGCAACGCACAAGTGCGGCTGGGGTGTCGAACGGTGCGAAAGCTAAATCATGCATCTTGATCTGGCTGGACGGCGGTCCAAGTCATCTTGAGACGTTTGACCCCAAGCCCGATGCACCCAAGGAAGTTCGCGGCCCACTGGAGACCATAGCGACCAATGTCGAAGGCATCCGCATCAGCGAGTGCCTACAACAAACTGCTGGAGTGGTGGATAAGTTAGCAATTATTCGGTCAATGACCTCTCCACTTGGTGAGCACAACTTCGGCACGCACTATCTCATGACAGGGTACAAACCCTCGCCCGCGTTGGAGTACCCAACGTTTGGAGCAACTTTGGCCCATTTGCGAGAGCGGTCGGGCGTGCTTCCGCCTCACGTTGCTGTTCCACAATTCAGCGGAAATATTAGTGGAAATGGTTTCTTGCCAACTGCCACTCGCCCATTTTCCGTAGGCGGCAACCCCGAAAGCCCAAACTTCAAGGTTCGCGACCTCGACTTCTATCAAGGTCTAAACCTCACACGGCTCGATCGTCGACGTACGATTGTCAATGCGTTCGATGAATTTAGTCGCGCTAAAGATGCCTCGGCTTTCCTTGAGTCCGATCCGGACCTTGAACAGGCTTATAAGCTAATCGCCTCACCTTCCGCAAAAGCCGCTTTCAAGCTGTCAGATGAACCAGAGAGCGTCCGAAATCGCTACGGCCGCAATGGTGGGAATAGCATTGGGCAGAGTTGCCTGTTGGCGCGCCGCCTTGTCCAACGAGGCGTTCCGTTCGTGACGGTAAACAGCAGCGGATGGGATTCGCACGCGAACATCATCCAACTCAAACAACGCTACCCGACGGATCGCAACGCCCATTTGCCATCATTGGACCGAGCTCTTAGCGCCCTGATTCAGGACCTGTCTGAAAGCGGAATGCTGGACGAAACACTGGTCGTCGTAATGGGCGAGTTCGGCCGCACGCCGAAGATCAACTCCCTCGGCGGTCGCGACCACTGGCCCAACGTCTTCACTGCCGTGTTGGCGGGTGGTGGGGTTACAGGTGGACAAGTCATCGGTAGTAGCGACTCTCTCGGCGAATTGCCAAACAATAATCCCGTCACGCCATCGGACCTTGCCGCTACAATCTATTCGTTGCTCGGCATCGATCCCGCGCACGAACTACACACAAATGACGGTCGCCCCGTTCGTGTGACGCCAGATGGGGCAACAATCGTTTCAGACTTGCTTGGTTAGTGTAACTGGCATACTCCCAATATCATTCGCTGTCCCAGCCCAATAGTGTTGGTGGCTGGCTCATTGCGGTGCTTTATTTAAAGCGATACGTTGAATGAGGAAGCAACACGCGGCATCCGAAGAATCAAGTGCGAGTCGCCTATGCGATTGCTCGATACGACGGTCGGGTCGGTCACTGAGTACTCCAATCAAAAGCTTATTTCGCTGCAGCTGTTTCTCGATAGCACAGTCGGTAAAGAAGAAAAAATGTTCGCGATAATTCTACTGAACACTGCGTGAACCCTAGGAAAATGTATAGGGTATGGATGACGGTCCGTAGGAACGAAGCCGGTGAGCCACTACGATGATTGTTTGCGGGACTAGATGCTGCACACCATTCGTATCCCCGCTCGACCAGATTTATTCCGCTCTGGCGGCTCGTTCAAATTGTGCGTTCTGCAAGAATGCAGCTCGTGAGTGATACGTCGTCAAATACCAAGACCGTTTTCTATGCCAAGTCGTGGTACCTGTATGTCGCGGCGGTCGTATTCACAATGCTTGCGTTATTCTGTTCGATACTCGGGCCGTTATTTCTTTTTGACATCATTAAACGTGCCGACGCGAAGCCTGGAACTGATGCGGGTATCGCAATATCTGTGATGGCAATTCCAATGGTTCTGGCAGCCTTGCTTTCTTGGTTCCACGTATACGCTCGGTTTAAACCTTTGCTGCGAATTTGTGAAGAAGGATTGGAAATCAACGTTATTGGTGCGTCAAGTTTGGACGGTGTACCTTTGATCCCTCACTTGGTTCGGGTGGCTTGGTTAGTTCTGTCACTGCAGGGATTCAGGAAGCAAATTTGCTGGATTCCCTGGGAGTTGTTCCGTACCATCGAGGTTACGGGGTTGCCGATGATGCGCTCATTGGTGATTGATGCGACGGTCGTGTATCAAAAGTTTCGTGGTGATGAGCAGACGGCAGAAATGGGTAATAGCGTTACCTTTCGCGACGCCGAACTTAAAGAGACACTAGATGTCGTCGCAGCAACGATTCAGACATTTTACGATGATCCCGATGCAAGAAGCATATTGCCAAGCCTGAATGACAAATGAAAACACGCTGAATAAAGCAGTGACGCAGAATACTCATCCACGCAGCAACTGAAATCAACAGCCGCCGGTCGTGCTCAGTTTCCACAGGCGTTCGTCGGGATCAACACAAATCGACTTGTTGGAGCGAATGCAACTTTTGTTAGTTGCGATGATTCAAATA